>JAHEIW010000006.1 GCA_024639185.1 Deltaproteobacteria bacterium
CAACCACCGCACGAATTACCGCTATGAAGAAAACCTTGCCGATTTTCTGGCACTGGAAACAGACAGGGCTCAGCAACTGCTGTCCGAATACATGCATTTCGGCGGATACCCCAGAATCATTATGGCAGCCGAACAACGTGAAAAACTTCGCCTTATTGATGAAATTTACCGCAGTGTGCTTGAAAAGGATATTGCCTATCTCCTTCGATTGGACAAGCCCGAGGTCTTTAGCGCTCTGATCAAGATTCTTGCCGGACAGGTCGGGCAGCTGATGAACTACTCTGAAATGGCATCGACATTGAATGTGTCGTTTGCAACCGTTAAAAAATATTTATGGTATGCTCAAAAGATATTTTTAGTAGAGCTGATTGCACCCTATGCGCGCAATGTCAGAAAAGAAATCAGCAAATCACCCGTGCCCTATTTTTGGGATTCGGGTTTCAGAAACTATTCCCTGGGTCTTTTTGGACACCTTGAAAGCCCTGCGGAAAAAGGTTTTGTTTTTGAAAACCTGGTTTTTTTGCTATTAAAAGAAAAAATTAGATTCAAAGCGGCTAATTTACATTACTGGCGGACGAAGGACAAAGCCGAGGTGGATTTTGTGATCGAAGTCGGCAAAAGAGTTATTCCAATTGAGGTTAAGTATAAACATCTTAAAGGGGATAAGGTGCCGGCATCTTTACGCAGTTTCATCGACAGGTACAACCCGGAACAAGCCTATATCGTTAATCTCGATTTGCGCAAAACCAGTCGAATAAATAAGACGACACTTGTTTTTTTGCCGTTCTATGAATTGCTCCGTCAAACCGCAGTTTTATAATCCCATTTAAAGAATACCAAGAATTTTCGCCTTCTCAACCGCTGCGCGGCGTTTGCCGACTTCGAGCTTCTGGTAGATGTTTTGCAGGTGGCTTACTACGAGCCCATCGGAGTGGGGAAAGTTTGCTGAAAAAATATGAACATCGAACGTCCAACATCGAACGTCGAATAGGGAAAAGGGAAAGCGGAATTCGGAAAGCTGAACTCGCCATAGGCGAGCAAGCATTTATCCGCCGGTCGTGCGGAGGATTTAGAGGTGTTTACTATTTCAAAATACTCTTGCATATAGTAGCACTATATGAAACTATACTTAACATGAAGAACATAAAGAAAAGGTTATTTTGGCTGGAGAGCATCGAAAAAAACTGGCGGCGGCCTATCTTATGGATTTTCGGTGTCCGCCGTGTTGGGAAAACATGTCTATGCCAGACCGCTGCGGACGTTAACTACTTTGATTGCGAATTGCCAAGAATCCGACGCATGATGGAGGATCCCGAAGGCTTCTGGAACGGATTGAAAGGCCGGCGTGTTATTTTGGATGAAATCCATCGACTGGGAAATCCTTCAGAAATGTTGAAGATTGCCGCAGATCATTATCCGGACATCAAGGTTATTGCCACGGGATCATCCCGTTTAAGTGCCTCGGCCAAATTCAAAGATACATTGGCGGGACGTAAAACGGATTTTTGGCTGACACCGATGATAAGTTCGGACCTGCGTGACTTTGGCAAGGACAATTTACCCTTTCGGCTGTTGCGCGGCGGGATGCCCCCCTTCTTTTTAGAAAAAGAGCTGCCCGAGCAAGATTTTCAAGAATGGATGGACGCATTCTGGGCCAAGGACATTCAAGAGCTTTTCCGCTTGGAACGTCGGTATGCATTTCAAAAATTTATTGAACTCCTGTTGACGCAAAGCGGTGGAATTTTCGAAGCCACCCGTTTTGCACGGCCCTGCGAAGTCAGCCGTACTACGATTAGCAATTACCTGTCGGTCTTGGAAGAAACCTGTGTTGTAAATGTGGTTCGTCCTTACAGCACCCATCGTCCGACGGAAATTGTGGCTGCTCCGAAAGTTTACGGATTTGATACGGGCTTTGTTTGTTACTACAAAGGCTGGTTTTCTCTGAGACCTGAGGATTATGGACTTTTATGGGAGCATTATGTCTTAAATGAAATTCAGGCCAATTTTCAAACCCGACGGATAAATTACTGGCGAGATAAGCGGGGGCATGAAGTCGACTTTATTATTGCACCTCGAAATCGTCCACCGATTGCAATCGAGTGTAAATGGTCGGCGTCGGATTTGGACCCCGCTGGGATTAAAGCGTTCAGAATTCAGTACACAAAAGGTGAAAATTTCGTAGTCGCCCAGGATGTGGATAGAATCTATGAAAAAACTTACGGAAATCTTAAGATCAAATTTGTAAATCTCAAGGAACTGATCTTACGAATGTCCAAACTCTCCCTTGGATCGCGTCTGGTGATATAATCATAAATCCTTTTTAGAACTTCTGAACATCTTTTAAAGAATCCCAAGTTTCTTTGCCTTCTCAACCGCTGCGCGGCGCTTGCCGACTTCGAGCTTCTGGTAGATGTTTTTCAGGTGGCCTTTGATGGTTATCGGTTGTCGCAAATGTAATTGATGCATTCGTATGATTTGCTGTAATATTTACGACAATCTGCGAAAATTAACAGAAATTCGCTACAGGTTTGGTACAGCAAACTGCCGGTAAATCACGGAAATATTCTTCGAAAATGGTTGCGCCGCATATAAGCGTCATTCTCTAATGTGAATACAAAAATATATTGAAAAATAGAAATACAAATGCTAATATTCAATCATGATTAAGCGAAAAGCCGAAATTATCGTACGAGAATTGGCACAGCAGTTCCCAGCAGTACTTATCCTTGGTCCCCGGCAGTGCGGTAAAACCACATTGGCAAAGCACTTTCTGACGGGTGAATATTTTGATCTTGAGCGACCATCGGATCAGCAGGTATTTGCAGATGATATCGAGTTTGCTTTGCGAAGATTTAAAGCGCCTCTTATTTTTGATGAGGCCCAAATGCTGCCAGGTTTGTTTCCCGTTCTCAAATCCATGATTGATCTTGACAGACGACAGAATGGGCGCTTTTACTTATTGGGATCGGTAAATCCGGTTCTGGTTAAACATATTTCAGAAAGCCTTGCAGGGCGTGTTGGTATTATCGAACTGACGCCATTTCTTTTTTCGGAAATACCCCCTCTAAAGATCGAACTTGCTGATTTTTGGTTGAGAGGCGGCTTTCCGGATGCATTAAAGGAAAACGAAAGCTCAAGGTGGCAAAGATGGCAGGAAAATTATAGTCGCACCTTTATTGAGCGTGATATTCCGCGGTTTGGTGTAAAGATATCTGCATTAGAAGTAAGACGACTGATGGGCATGCTCGCTCACCAGCACGGCGGATTATTGAATGCTTCCGATTTGGGCCGGTCATTGGGGGGTATTTCCTACCACACGATTGGACATTATCTGGATCTAATGGAAGGCCATTTTCTGGTTCGACGTTTGTCCCCTTATTTTCCGAACTTAAAAAAGAGAATTGTCAAATCAGCCAAAATATACATTCGTGATTCAGGGGTATTGCATTACCTTTTGGGAATTTTTAGTGAAAGATCGCTACTGGAATCACCCAAGAGGGGTAGCAGCTGGGAAGGTTTCATGATCGAGCAGATCATCAGCCGTGAGACGCTGCAAAACGCCGGTAGTCTTTTCTATTTTTACCGAACCCATGCCGGTGCCGAGATCGACCTGATCATCGACCGCGGCTCAGAAAAAATCGGGTATGAATTCAAATGTTCGGTAACCATTGGTAAAAAAGACTGGATAAATTTGCGAGCCGGCATAGACGAGGGCGTCATTCATCGAGGAATTATGGTGTATATGGGAGAAAGAAATTTCCCTGTAACTGATCAGATAAATATTGTCAATGGAGAAAAGTTGTTGCTCTCAGAACTTTAAAGCGGCTTCCTTTCCGCTGATTTTTACAGGTTCGTCTTCAAAGAATCCCAAGATTTTTCGCCTTCTCAACCGCTGCGCGGCGCTTGCCGACTTCGAACTTCTGGTAGATGCTTTTCAGGTGGCCTTTGACAGTCAAGGGGGAAATGAACAGTTTGTCGGCAATTTCCTTGTTGCTCAGCCGCCGGGCCAGCAGTTCCAGAACGTCGAGCTCGCGATTGGTCAGGGGATCAATCAGTGGCTGGTGGGTGCGCGACAGGCGGTCAGCTGTTTCCGGTGAATCGGCGAGTTCAGCTTGCCTGAATGCGGCCGGGGGGCGTTTGATTGCATCGTCGCTGATGTCATTTTCGTCAAACCAGGCATTTGCCCGGGAGTGGAGGGCGGCAACCTCTTCAGGAGACCAGTGTCGATTCAGCTGCTCTTGCAACAGCTGCCGAAACAGGGGGTGATAGCGGAACCATCGATTTTCCGGATCAAGAGCCATCAGGAAAAGGTTGTCTTTTTGGAGTCTGGCGATGAACTCGTCACCATTCATCTCGCCTGTGCCGGGCGCGGCCTGCGACCCCTGCAGTGCATCGCATAAAGGTGCACAGAAATGATCCAGGATCGCTGTTGCGGTCATCCACTTTGCCATCTCCGGCGGCTGGTGCGATAACACCTCGGCCATCAGGTAGTCCACGATCGTTGGGAAGCCTCCTTTCAGACCTGCCAGCAGGCGATCAAGATCGCCCGAATGCTTCAGAGACTGTGAAGTCAGTCGCATTCCCGCCGACCACCCTTCAAGGCGCTCCTGGATGGTCCCGGCCGTTTTCTCGTCGACCGAATGCCCGAGGGTCGTTTCCAAAAAGGCCTTTATCTCCGCCACCGTGAAACGCAGGTCGGCGGTGCCGATTTCATTCACCTGGTCCAAAGCTCGAAGTTTGCTGGTCAGAAGCGGTGGATCGTGTCGGGTCAGCAACATCAGGTGCAGGTTTTGAGGCGGGTGGGCTAAAACGGCGTCCACCAGGTCGTGCACCGTTTTCTCACGGATTCTGTGATAGTTATCCAGAACCAGAATGAAAGGGTCTTTGATCTCGTCGAGGTCATTCCCAAGATAGCGGCTCAGGTCCGAAACAGGCGCAAGCTCCGGGGGCTGCAGCAGCGACCGGGTCGTCTCGCATGCCCCGGGGAACGCATTTGCGATCGCAGCCAGCAGATAGTTTAGAAATTGACGAAGATCGTTTTCTTCATCGTCCAGAGACAGCCAGGCATAGGGACCCTCCCAAGCCTCCAGCCACTGGCTTGCCATCGTGCTTTTGCCGTAGCCCGCCGCCGCGGAGACCAGCGTCAACGGCCGACGCTGCAGCTCGTCCAATCGCGCCACCAGGTCTGCGCGTGGCAGAAGATCCGGGGAAAGCACGGGGCGCTGCAGCTTGGTGCGCAGGATCGGTGAGGCGTCTTCTATCTGAGCTGTTGCAGGAGACTTGGCCAGTAATTCTTTGTACTCTGAGACCACGATGCCGGTGATGGCCGGGCTCAGATAGATGTCTCCCTGGATCACCATCCTGATAGCGTTCACCAGGTCTTCCGGAACACTTTTTTTGAGGATGTATCCGGCAGCGCCGGCCTGCAGCATGTCTTCGACGAAACTCTTTCCCGCGTGCATGGAAAGTGCCACCACTTTTGCTGATGGATGCTCGGAGACGATCTTGCGCGTGGCCTCGACCCCGTTGAATTCCGGCATGCTAATGTCCATTATCACCACCTCGGGAGAAAGCGTCCGCACACGCTCAATTGCTTCCCGACCGTCTCCGGCTTCACCAATGATGTGAAATTCCGCTTGCTCTTCCAGCAGGAGACGAAGCCCTTTTCTAAAAAGTGGATGGTCGTCTACCAGAAGGATTCTAGTTGCCAAGGTTTACTCCCAAGTTGGTCAAAATTTTCATATCTGGAACCTCAATTTTTGTCCTATTTTTATTTCTCATTTTGAATATAAGGTTTCAGGTGTCGGGTGTCGGCAATTCAAAGGATTTCGGGTGTCAGGTGTCGGGTTTCAGGAAAACAACATAAAGACTGATACCTGGGCATTGAAACCTACTCCACGTCAATTGGCCAGCCCTGAAAATGAAGTCCATTATTTGAACCATACATAGCCGATCCCTCTTTTACCTGCCATCGTTGCTCCCGCTCCGGAAGTTTTCGCTCCAGAGTTTTTTCCAGGCCGTTGAGCATGCGGATACACCTTTTATAACGTTCTCGATATTCCTGGTATAACTCTTCAGTGATATAACTTTTCAATTTGGCCATGAAAAGATGATGTATCGTTTCTGCTGCTTCCCCACGATTTCGATTAACACCTTCTATCTTATTACGGATATGTCGGTCATCATTTTTCTCTGCTAGCTAGGCAGGTGCGCTATTTGAAGAACGCCGAGCCTGGCTTCCCAATTCGTACTTTTCTTCCAGAGGCCACTGGTGCGTCAAATCACACACGTCAATGTGCAACTGACATAACATTCTATAGACCTCAAGATCGTCTACGTCCAGGTAACTCTTATTTGCCATGACGTCCTTCCTGGCCCCTGTAATCTCTCTTTGTCCCGACACCCGACACCTTAAACCAATTTCAGGGAATAACTACAGCTAAATAAGTTCAATTTATGTGCACTAATTTACCGGTGGATTTTCATCACCCCCAGCTCCATTACTCCATCACTCCATTACTCCACTACTCCATTTCTTTATCCCCATTACCCCAGCTAACTCTCTACCTGATTATCATCGCCGCCGAACGGAACAGACAGGATTGCAGTGCAACCTTTGCCCGGCTCCGACACAATTCTTAAGCTGCCGCCCAGATCAGCCATGAGTTCTTCGATACTGAACAGGCCGAAGCCTCCGATATTGTTGCCTGTCTGAGTCGCCGCGCCCGGATCGAAACCCATACCGTCATCTTCGACGATGATTCTCATGATAATGTTCCTGTCTTCTAAACGAACGCGGATTTTTTCCGCCCGGGCATGCTTCACCACGTTAAAGAGCAGTTCCCTTACATTGCGGAATAGTATGGTCCTCACGTTTGCGTCAAGTTTTTTTCCGGGGTCGTCGGGGATATTATCGATGAACTCGGTTTTGATGCCATGCCTGCTTCCAATCTGCAGCTCCAGCCACTCGGATATGGCAGAGGAAAGACCGCTTTCATTCATTGCAGGAGAACTCAGTTCGAGCATAAGTGTTTGCGTATCCTCAATGGCCTTTAACAGGGTATCCGAAAGCTTGTCAAGCTTGTCTGCGAAACGGGTCTCGGAGGTCGACCTGCGTACCGTGGCAATCTGAATTCGTGCCAGGGCCAGTGACTGACCGACATGATCGTGCAGTTCGATGGCGATGCGCCGCCGCTCTTTTTCCTCTACGATGGCCAACTGAGATGCTAGAGCCTTCAAGCGCTGTTGATAGTCGATGATTTCCTGTTCTGCTTTTTTGCGATCGGTGATATCCATCACCATGCCAAAGATATCATTGCCAATCTGTCTCGCCGAGAAGAGCACGTGGATATACCGATCGGTGTGGGTAAGGGTTTCCGCTTCAAAATTTGTCACCCTGCCGTGCTTTTGCAGTGCGGTTACCATTCTGTCACGTTCCCTTGGATCACGCCAGCGTTCAAGAGACCCCTGGGCAATCATCGTTTCGGGGCTGTCAAAATCGAACATCTGGGCCAAGGCATCGTTGACAAATGTAAAGCGGCCTTCGAGCGTTGATGCAAAAACTCCCACGATGGAATTATCAACCAAACCGCGGTATTTGGTTTCGCTTTCTACGACCTCGGTGGTGCGTTCCTTAACCTTGCGGCTGAGTTGCTTATTCCATACCACAAAAAACATCACGAGACCGGAAGCCGCTCCCGCAACGATCAAAACCCATTTCAAAATATCTGCAGAAGTGACGCCATGCTCATAGCGTACCGACAGGTATTTATTGCGAATAGTTAATTTCTCGACTGGTGAAATGCTAGCGAGCCCCTTGTTCAGGATGCTTTTCAACTCTGGCCAGTCTTTTCGGATCCCAAATG
Organism: Deltaproteobacteria bacterium; assembly: GCA_024639185.1. Classification (GTDB taxonomy): domain Bacteria; phylum Desulfobacterota; class Desulfobacteria; order Desulfobacterales; family JAHEIW01; genus JAHEIW01. The sequence goes on from JAHEIW010000006.1 coordinate 7,866, forward strand.
AAAGAACGTGATCATCCAGTTTTGTAGGAGAGGCTACCTTGACGTTGGTCAGTCCGTGTTGGAGAATCAGATAAGAACCGAGCACCAAGTTGCCGATATAGGCATCAGCCTTTCCCATGGCTACCTCTTTTATGGCTTCTTCATCTGTGTCAAATGTCATCAATTTTATATCTGGATAGCTCCTCTCGATATCTCGATGAACGACACTTCCTCTTTGCAGTGTGACCGCTCTGCCGAATAAGTCTTTCATGCCACTGATAAAAGGTCGTTCTTTAGTTGAAAAAATGACCCTGGGTGCCCCGAAAATATCATCGGTAAATAGGATGTCCTTTTCTCGTTCGGGGGTTCTCATCAGAGTTGAAATTAAATCAGGCCCCCGCTGTTGCTTCAATCCTTCCAGAGCCTGTGTAAAGGGTTGGGATGTGATGACGTATTGAAAATTTACGCCTGTACGCTCGGAAATCAGATTGAGATAATCAATATTCATTCCGGTTGGTTTCTGATCCTTTCTTGAAATTAAAAGGGGCGGAAAATCAATGATGCGTACTCGAACTATATGCTTTTGGTCAAGCCAGGCACGCTCCTCAGGGGTCAGAGTAATACTTCTAGTTGTAGATAATTGAGGCCATTCGCCGAACCATTTGTTAATGATCCGAGGCAGATCGTCCTTTTGGAGGGAGGCCAGCGCCTTGTTCAAAATCGGGATCAGTTCCGGCCAATCATCACGGATGTACGTGAACATTTCTATGGGGTATTCGTCGATCAACAGGATATTATCAATCGTTCCCTGCATACGATCCTTGCGCCAGTGATCATAGCTTATCCAGGCAACGATTACGTCTATCTCCCGGCTCAACAGGGCCTGGGTCATGGACTCATGGCTGTTAAAAGGAACAAGAATGGCTGAAGGAAGCTTTTCCAGCAGTGACCTTGTTGGACGTGCTGCTTTTTTATAGCCGATGCGCATACCGTCCAGGTCGGAGAATCTCTTTATTTGATATTCGAACCGAGACCGCCCAAAAACAGAAAAGTAGGTGGGCATCACGATATCAGTGGCGTTGTAAAGAGTGTCCCGGCTCGGGTCTCTTGCGCCAAAGGCCAAACCGTCGATCTCCCTGTTTTGCGCCTTTTCCTGAATGTCGGCCCATGAATCCTCGATGTGCAGGCCAATCCGGGTATTGAGGCGTCGGCTGATCTGTTCAAAGAGATCCACCAACACGCCGACATGTGTGCCATCGGCCGTCTTGATCACCATGGGCGGATAGTCGGTGGAGGCTCCCAATGCGATTTCCGGGTGCTCCGCCAACCAGGCCTGTTCTTCGGCCGTAAACAGACTATCAATTGAACTTGCCTCGGGTTTCATTAGCAGCCACTTTAAGGTAATGGCGTCTATTTCCCGTTGAGAAAAACTAGCGATCCCTTTGTTTAAGATATTGACGAGTTTCGGCAAATCGGGCCGCACTCCCATTACAACTTCGGCCGGCCTGTCCCAGATGGTATAAGCGGCATTGATACCAGCTAACTTGTACTTGCTGATTAAATGGTTCATCGCGGTCAAACCGAAGGCGATATCGACTTTCCCATTAAAAAGCATCTGCAAGCATTGCAGGTTGCTGGAAAGCCTTACAATGGAGATGTCATTTTTATACGGCTCAAGAATATTTTCCATAACCTGAGCTGATTTGAGAATTACCACCGAACGACCGCGTATATCATCCAATTTTCTAATCGAAAACGGCGCATCGCCGCGGATATAAAAAGCAGGGTATACAGAAAATATTGTCTCTGTGTTGAGTAATCCATGAGCATCTGCTGTCTCTCTGGCTATCGCCATAACTCCTTCTAATTCCCTGGTTTTTGTCCTTTCTAACGCTGTCGACCATGGATCAATTTCTAACTCAAACTGTGTCCCGAGCCTTTGGTTCAATATGCCCAATAAATCAACCAGAATGCCTGAGTTTTTGCCATTGTCACCTTTGATCAAAAAGGGTTCAAAAGCATCGGTGAATCCAAATTTGATATCAGGATGGGCCTTGAGCCAGGCTTGTTCTTCGGTAGTTAATTTGGCCTTTCGGGATTCGGTCCTGGAAACCTCCTCTTTTATGGCCTCCATCCACCTGTCCGAAATGGCGGCAATGGTTTGATCACCGAGAGTGGCGATCGCCTTGTTGAGGATGCTGTGCAAAGCGGGATGCTGCGGATTGACGCCGATGCGAATCCCCTGATTCGACTTGGCCACAAATGCTATCGCCAGGTCCACCATCAGGTATTTGTTGACCAGGTAAGGATAGGTGAAGTAACCGATCAGCACATCTGCTTCACCGGAGACCACCTTTTGCATCTGCTCCAGCGGTGTGTCGGCGGGCAATGTTTTTACCCCGCCGATCCTGTCAAGATATTCCGCCACCGCCCTGTGGTTGCGGGGCACGGCCACACGCTTTCCCCTCAGGTCGGCCGGTTGGCGTATGGCGTTACGATTCCTGATCGTGGCATAGATGTAAAAAGGCGTTGTGTAATAGGAATCGGTGAGCCGGTAATCGTTTGCGTAACGCGAAGTGTTCAATATCGAAGCTGAGCCATAGATGCCCTCTTCCTTGGCCACCTCATGGATATCCGAAAAGGTGGTATCCACCAGCTTCGTTTCGATCCTTTGTCCAATGGCGTCGCTCATGAGTGCCAGGATATCGGCCAGCATGCCGGTGTGATTGCGGTCGGCATCCATCATGGAAAAGGGCGGCTGGTTCGTCAGGGTGGCCAGCTTGATGTGGGGATTTGCGCTGAGCCACTCGCGCTCTTCCTTTGTCAATGAAATCCGAGTCTTTTGTTCGGTCTCTTTTAACGTCGGTATGGTCGAAGTTGCAGAGTTCTTCTCAGCTGCCGATGCTGGAGATAAATAAAAGAAAGTGATGAAAAATAACAGAAAGAGCACAATACCAGATGCAAAAAGGGGCAGCGTTTTATGCAGGGGATTCATCACATTTGTCCTTCATGAATGGTGGCTGATAAATAAAATGAAGCGCTAAAATAAATATCACAAACAAACAAAATTTCAATATCACTGTGGGTGTCAAGTCTTGATTATTGATTATAAATTGACATGCCCAACATACTGTGCTAGGCATATCCCATGACCCGCGCCTGGCGAATTGAATACGAAGGGGCCCTGTATCATGTCTTATCCAGGGGCAACGAAAAAAGACCGATCGTTTTTGATGATCAAGATCGCAAGATGTTTGTCAATTGCATCGGGCAGATGGCTGAACGGTTTGAAATTGACGTTTTTGCCTATGTGTTGATGGACAACCACTATCATCTTTTGTTTCGAACCTCCCGGGCCAACCTATCCAAATGCATGCATTGGTTTGGCGTCACCTATACCAATCGATTTAATAGTCGCCATGCACGCAGCGGCCATCTTTTTCAGGGTCGATTTAAAAATATGGTTGTTGAAAATGATGCCTATCTGTTGCAGCTATCCTACTATATCCATCGAAATCCCTTAAGGGCCGGTTTGACGAACCGACTGGCATCTTACAAGTGGAGCAGTTATCGGGCCTATGCTTATGGCAAGGCCATACCGCCATGGCTCAACACCGAATTGATCTTGTCGCAATTTATCAATGTGGTTGACCAGAACAGCGCCTATCGCAAGCATGCCCAAAAATATTCCAAAGAAGAGCATCGGCTTTGGGAAGATTTGCGGCACGGGATATTTTTAGGCACCCCTTCTTTTACCGAAAAAATAAAAAAGCGACATCTTCCCGATGTCCCCCATGCAGAGATCCCGGCCCAAAAAAAAATAAAGAAAAGTATCGATGCGGATGCCGTCATTATTAATGCCGCTAAGATTTTAAACTGTGATCCCCGACGCTATCGTAAAGCCCTCAGAATTTCAGCCGTAGATAAAGTGAACCGGGATTTGCTGATTTATTTGTTGTGGCATACCGGCCAGCTAACCAACCAGCAGATTGGTGAAAAATTCGGATTGAGCTATTCGGCCGTGAGCAGCAGGGTTCGAATTTTTAAAGGTTTGCTAAAAAATAACCGGGAGCTTGAGGATATGTTAAATCAAATTAAATCACTAATAAAGATTTGACACCTTTTTTACAGCGCTTTTCCAGGTATCCGTCAGCCAGCCGATCTCGCCGGCCGTGATGGTGATAGCACGCTCCTGTTCTTCGGCGTCCTGTTGGCCCATAAGCCCATAAACCACAAAGATGGCTGCTCCGATGATAAGGAAGTGGACAAGGGGCTCACGAAAAAACTTCATAGTGGTATCCTAAAGGTTTGGTGTTGTTTTAAAAGATGAACATCCAACATCAACGTCCAACGCTCGACGCTCATTTTTATCAGCCCTTCAACCTTGAACCTGGAACCATTGTGGGTTCAAGGTTGAAAGATCCTAATCAGTTTCAGCTTTCCATTCAACTCCATAAATACGCCAATGGTATATACAAATATTTATTGATATTATTATGCCAACAGTATATACATATGTCTACTAAAAATAATTTACTGCCGATATATTTGGAGCGTACCCCATGGCAAATCCTTTTCGTTTTGGCCAGATCGTTTCCGGCGAATTATTTTGCAACCGGAAATCTGAAATTTCACAAATCACTGATAATTTGGCCGGCGGTCAGAGCATTGTTTTATACAGTCCGCGCAGGTATGGGAAGACGTCTCTTTTGTATGCCGTATCCAACGGACTGAGATCTAATAAAATCCTTGTTGGCTATGTTGACTTTTTCGCCTGCAACTCCACGGAAAAAATCCTCTTGGCAATGTCCCGGGCGTCTGCAAAGGCCATTGTTGACGAGATGAAGAGTTTTGAAAAATTTATTAAAAGTGCAGCCCATTTCTTTAATCGTATCAGATTTTCCATCCGGTTTGATCCCAATGATGTCGGGTCAATCTCTGTTCTGCCGGAACTGTCGTCCCGGGCAACACCAATGGATAATCTGTCCGATGCCTTGAGTGGATTAAATTCCTACCTGAATAAAAACAATAAGCGGGCAGCCATTGTGCTTGATGAGTTCCAGCAAATAATCAAAGTTGACAGTAACCTTGAGGCCGAATTTCGCACCATTATCCAGCAGCAGGATCGAATTGCATTTGCCTTTCTTGGAAGCCGTATGCATTTGCTTAAAGAGATGTTCATAAATAAAAATAGACCCTTTTATCGTGCAGCCAAAATTATGGAGTTGGGACCGATCACCACCGACGAGCTGGCAAAGTTTATAAAGAAACGATTCGCAAAGATTGGCATTTCCATTTCTGGCCAACTGGCATTGAGGATCACAGAAAGAGTCAATGGTCACCCCGACTACGCTCAAAGGTTATGCAGTCATATATTCGATATCATTGAATCCAATACCGTGGACGAAGAAAATGTTGAAAAAGGTGTGGTCAATATGCTTGTATCCTTAACCCCTTCATTTAGAGGCATATTTGAGGAATTGCCGTTGCGGGAAAGTCAGGTCATGACCATCCTGGCAGAACATGGACCCATCGGAACCTTTACGACAAAACTGATCCAGCCCTATGAAATGGGGACGCCTGCGCTTCACAAAGCCTTATCCAATCTTAGGCTAAAAGACTTGGTCTTTAAGGGAAAAGATAAAAATTATTTTATACTTGATCCTTTTTTAACGGAATGGATTCGGATGGTCTCGAAAGACGAGGGACAATTTTCATCTTGCGGATAAAAGGCTGCCTTCTTCACCAGTTTCGGGTCCGGCGTGTACCAGATCGGTGAAGACCAGGCGCGCTCCTGTTCTTCGGCGTCCTGTTGGCCCATAAGCCCATAAACCACAAAGATGGCTGCGCCGATGATAAGAAAGTGTACAAGCGGTTCCGATCATCTCCTGGAAACCGATGCCGGTGATCAGACCCTGGCGCACAAAGCTGCCGTCGACCTTGCCGACGACGCCATCCGAGCCGAGCAGGTGTTTGTAGTAGGTCTCGAAACCGGCGAACTCATCGTTTGGCGACAGCGCCGGAATGGTCTCGGAGTAGCCCTTGGTCTGTCCGATCTCGGTCGCGACCGTATTGGCGACGCTGCGCTCTGCCCACTGCTTGGTGATCTGGGTGCCGTAGGATGTCCTCGTCGCATACATCAGGCCGTTAGAGACATTGCCGTTGTGCGGGATCGAGAAATTTTCATACTCCATGGCGCGCTGCACCTCTTGATAAGTCCATAGATCCTCGCGCTTGACCGAGTCAAAGGAGGAAAACTGCGTGTCCGGTCCCTTGTCATCGCGGAAAAACACGTTGTGATGCAGGTTCTGGTAGTTCGGGATCGAGGTCCATTCGAAGGCGATCAGGGTGCTGAACTTGCCCGGATCGTTGTGTTTGTTGGTGATCTTCTTCTGCTCTTCCCAGATGGAGAGCGTGGTCTTCGGGTCGACCATGTATGGGATTGGCGCGTTGTCCGCCACCGAGGTGATGATCTTTTGGAAGGCTGCCTCGCCCTTCTTCGGATCGCCGCTGGCAATGTCCTATCCGATTTCGGTGTTCGCCATTGGATTGTTCTTCTTCAGCAACAGCGGCATGATACCCATGTACTCGGCGTGGTCGGTATCGGTTGATGTTTAGATCAGCCCCTGATCCAGGGTGGCATCCACCACGCGCACGAAGCCGGCGATGTTGGCGCCTGCCAGATAGTTGCCGGGCAGGCCATAACGATCGGCCACATGGAGACAGTTCTGGTGGATGTTTTTCATGATGGTCTTCAGGCGGTGGTCGACTTCTTCGGCGGACCAGTTGAGCAGCATTCTGTTCTGGGCCATTTCCAGACCGGATACGGCCACACCGCCGGCATTGGCGGCTTTGCCCGGGGCAAACAGAATTTTTTTGTCCATGAAGATTTTGAGCGCTTCCGGTGAAGACGGCATGTCGGCTCCTTCACAGACCAGTTTGATGCCGTTGTTGATCAGATTGTAGGCATCGTTTTCGCCGATCTCGTTTTCCATGGCACACGGAAAGGCGCAATCGGCTTTCATACTCCAGAACGGATTATGATCCAATGAGGTGTCGCTTTCGGTGTATGTTGTCTCGGAATATTTATCGATGTATTCCTTGATGCGGCCGCGCTTGAGATTTTTCAGCCGCTTGACGAAATCCAGCTTTTTGCGGTCGATGCCTTCCGGATCGTAGATGAAACCGGATGAATCCGATAGGGCGATGACGTTGCCGCCCAGCTCGATTATTTTTTCGGCCGTGTGCTGGGCCACATTGCCGGATCCTGACACCAGGCAGGTTTTGCCTTCAAAGGTTTCATTGCGGGCAGCGAGCATTTCAGCCGCAAAATAGACCACCCCGTATCCGGTGGCCTGGGGCCGCATATAGCTGCCGCCCCACTGCAGCCCTTTACCGGTTAACACCCCACTGAATTCATTGCGCTGTTTTTTATACATGCCGAACATATACCCGATTTCTCGGGCCCCCACGCCCAGGCCGCCGTCCGGGATATCGGTGTCCTGACCGATGTGGTGCGACAGCTCGGCCATGAAACTCTGGCAAAACCGCATGACCTCGTCGTCTGATTTTCCTTTGGGCTCAAAATCGGATCCGCCCTGGGCACCGCCCATCGGCAGGGTGGTCAGCGCGTTTTTAAGGGTTTGCTCAAAGGCCAAAAATTTGAGAATGCCGAGATTAACAGAGGGGTGAAATCGCAAGGCACCTTTAAACGGGCCCAGCGCACTGCTCATCTCCACCTGGTAACCGCGGTTGACACGCACATTGCGCCCATCATCCATCCAGGGCACCCGAAACAAAATCACGCGTTCGGGCTCGGTGATACGCTCCAAAACACCCAGCTGGCGGTATTCCGGATGGTGGTCCAAAACAGGCTTGATGGTCTCAATGACTTCCTGTACCGCCTGGTGAAATTCTTTTTCAGCCGGGTCTCTTGTCAAAATCTTTTTCAATTCGCTGTCTGACATCTTCAACCTCCTTCAATCTGGTCATAGCATAAACGATAACCCGTTTGAGGTTTAAGCATCGATGATCTCCAACGCTTCATGCCGATAGGCATCCATTACATACCGGGTGCCGGTAATCTTGGCACATTCCTCGGTCAGCGAGAAGATATCGTCGCGGCTGATATAGTTCACCTTCCAGTTGCGCGATCCGGCCATCAGCTGCTGCAGGCCGACTTTGATTTTATCGACCACATTAAACAGTCCGATGGCGCCGAGCGGCAAATTATCTATTTCAGAGCCGTATTTGCCCTTGAGGACTTCATAATTCATAAAAATTTCTTCTTTGGTATATCCGAATTTCGAGACGGTCGACGGCAGGCCGCCTTCCTCGTCGCGCAGCCAGCGTTCTGCATTTTTGCCGACCATGCCCGGAATCATCAGGGCCCGGCCCATGCAGACCGCTTTGCAATAGGGTGCCCCCAGGGCCAGGGCTTTAAACACATGGTCTTCGGATGAGAAACCGCCGGCAAAGGCCAGATCCGGAGCGCGTCTGCCGTTTTTGACCAGCCGTTCGCAGAGCTCATAGGCCATGGCGTGCAGGTAAATCGCCGGGATGCCCCATTCGGTCATCATGCGCCAGGGGCTCATGCCGGTGCCGCCGGGGGCTCCGTCGATGGTCAGCAGGTCGATGTCGGCATCACTCGACCAGCGGATGGCCATGGCCAGCTCACGCATGGGATAGGCCCCGGTCTTGAGGGTAATGCGCCTGGCGCCTAACTTGCGCAGGCGTTGCACCTCGTTCATAAACCCTTCCTGATCCACAAAGCCCAGGCGCGAATGACGTTCAAACTGTTTTAAGGGTCCGGCCTTAAAGGCGGCCTGATGGGCCGGGTCCTCCGGATCCGGCGTGACGATGTAACCGCGTTTTTTCAATTCGATGGCGCGCTCCAGGGAATTGACCTTGATTTCCCCACCGATGCACTTGGCGCCCTGGCCCCATTTTAGCTCTATAGTGTCCACTCCGTGCTTTTCAATTACATATTCGGCCACGCCATTGCGGGTGTCCTCCACGTTCATCTGAATCATGATATCGCCGTAGCCTTCATGAAAGCGGCGATACTCTTCGATGCGGCGATCCATCTCGGGTGAATTTTTTATCAGGCCGTTATCGCCGATTTCCAATGCCGGATCGATTCCGCACACGTTTTCACCACACACCAGGCTGATACCGCTGATGGCCGCGCCGATGGCAAAGTGGTCCCAATTTTTACGTGCAATATCGGTGCTGCCCAGTGCACCGGTAAATATGGGCACCTTCAATTTGACCTTGTCGCTGACACCGTACTCGGTTGCGGTATCCACATTTGGAAACGTGGCCTGGTCCGGATCGGCATCCATACCCTTGGCGCCCAGCGCATATCCCATGATGTTTAAATGCGAGTAATCCACCGGGTAATCCTTGTCCGCCCCGGCGGTCACGCTGCCAAACGGCTCCGGGTAAAGCAGTTCCCGGCCGCGGAAGGTGGCTTTGAACATGTCGCAGTTTCCCTTGCATCCATCCAAACATCGGCTGCAAATACCGGATTGGGGGGCGACATTGCGTGATCTGTTTTTCGTCTGAAGGGCGTCGTTCGCGTTGGGTCGGTTCAAATTCATTTTTCATCTCCTTTTTCAAAAATTTGCACATCCGTTTCATTGATGGCTATTTCCGTTTTACTGCGGACGTGCGCAGAGCATCGATCCTTTTAAACGGTTTTACGGTTGTAAATCAAGCTTCATTTCAGATTTTTAGCCAAGGTGCTACCGCACCCGACGAAAAGTCATTGATTTCATAAAATTAGAAGTGTTTGCAGAGGCTTTCATTTAAAAGATCTTTTCGGCGGGAATTGACCTCGTGCGGGAATAAATTTAGGGACGGCTCAACCCGGCAGCGTCCGGGTCCAATTTTATTTCGCTATATTTGGCAGATGGTTCGCCGCAGATGGGGCATGGGGTTGCGGGAATTTTGGAAAGAGTTGAACCGCAGTTCTGACAGACAAAATATTGATACGGGTTGCCCTCGATCCGTTTGGTCAGCAATCCGAAAAATACGCCCGTTCCCGATTTCATTTTTTTTAGCAATTCCCGGTGCTGCATTTCCGATTCCCAGGCATAGGTGACAAATTGTATGGCTTTTTGATGGTTTTCGGGTTTTATCTGCTCGAGGACCTGGGGGTATTTTCGGTCAATTTCTTCCAATTCCACGGCGATTGCAAATTTGAGGTTTTCACGGGTGCTGGCAACCACGCCCTGCCGCTGCGGAAAGTCTGGCGCTGCCGCATCGAATTCGGATAAGCACCCCTTAAAATTGCGGGCATGAACGGATTCGGAGGCAGCCAGGGTCAAGAATAATTTAGCGATGTTGGGATAATTTTCTGATACCGCTTTTTGGGCATAGGCCCGATAGTTCTGCATGGCCTGGATTTCGTCCTGATAGAGTGTTTGCAGGACAGATATGGTTTCTGTGTATTCCGATTGCGCATTCAACGCCGGCCCCATAGCGCAAAAAGTGCTCACCAGCGCCATAGCGAATCCCAGTAAGCAATGTGGTCTGGCAGCTTTTAACATAATTTAATATATAATTGATTTGTGCCTGATATTTTGATCGTTATGGCACACTATGGCAAGTAATTCAACGGCAACAATAAGATCATGGGATAATAAAAAGGCAGGGCCAGAAACTGTGGCCCTGCCTGAGAAATCCTGCGTTATTACATTTATTTGTCGAGTTTATTGAATTTGGCGCCTCTAAGAGATATATCCGCCATCAATCCCTTGACATCGAAAACGAACGCCACGATGGGCTCTTTGCCCATGGCCGTAACGGCACTCTCGCCGGCACCCAATGTAACCAAGGCGACGTTGCCATCAACCCCGGCTTCCCATCCTTTGCTGTCGCGAAACTTTTTCAGTGCCTCGCTTGACATGAAGGCGAAAATAACGTCTTTGGCCTGCCCGCCGATCTGAAAGCCAACCGAGCCGGACGTCATACTATAGTAGCCGATTGTTTTGCCGCCGATTCTAAGCGCCCCCTGACCGTATTCACCACCGACGATCAATGCGCCCTTTTTGACGCTGGGCATAACCAGCATTCCTTTGGAACGCTGTACGACTTCCTTGGCATCTTTGACATTCTTGTAAAATCGATCCATAGCCGCATCGGCACTGGCATCAATTTCTTTGGCTGTGCCGCCGAAAGATTGATCGGCAAATCCAACAAACAAAAACACGGTAAAAATCATAAAACATACGGCCTTCGATGATTTCAAAGCCGGGATAAATTGTTTTTTCTGCATGAGAATGCCCTCCTTTTGATATGGATTCGGGTTAAGGGGCCGGCCGACATCGGCCGACCCGACACATCTTATTTTACCAGCGGTATTCTTCTGGCCAGCCCATAGACCACGACGGCGTCGATTTTGCTTTCAATCTGGTAGTAGCGGGCCACTTTGGTATCCGGCAATACGCCCCGGAATTTTGCCAGATAAGACTGGCGCAGCTTCAGGTGGTTTGCATCGATCGTCAACGCTTCATCCAGCAGGCTTTTGGCCACATCATTGGACATGGTCTCGTAGTTGGCCGCGAATTTCTCAATCAGTTTGCCCTCCCGCTCCATAAGTTTGCCGAGTTCCGCCTGATAGGCGTCATAGATCGGCCAGAAGGCCTTGGCTTCAGATTCGCTCAACTGCATGTTGGTTGCGATGAAAAGTTTTTTGTCACTGCGAACTTTTTCCTTGACGATTTCCATGTTGTCAGCCGGCTGGTTCTGCGCTGCTGCAACACCGCCAAATCCGACAAGGATGATCGTCAGGGCGATTGCCAAAAGACGGTTAATACGTTTTCCTTTCATATTTTACCTCCCTTACGATGTTCGTATTACAATTAATCTATTGATCATCATACCGGCACACGCTGGACCACGGGCTGACCCTGACCCAGCCGCTGCGGCGCTCTCCTCGTCGCCGTCGTTCGATTCCCGATCGGCGTTCGATTCCGCCGCCCGGAAAATAATCCAGGTCATAGGCCTGCCGCCGATCCTCTGCGCAGCGCCGATCCAGATACGGGTCAGTCGTGCGCGCGTCTTTTATGTTAGCTGCATAAGGCACTCTGATTTTTCCCTTTTTGTTTTTACGCTTGATGTTAAGAGCAAAATAGCAATTTTCAACTTTCAAACTCAACGGCATATCCGCTATCGTTTTTCAACATCCGCCAGCCGGAGTTTTCCATTCGCTATAACGTACCAGAGCTGTAAGTGTCGAAAATTTTCCCTTACTCGGGCGTTTTAATATTGCCTTCATATTCTTCGGGTTCCGAAAAATATTTGTCCGGGTCTTGCATGAGTGTCTCCAGGCGGTATTTATAAAACCCCACGCGGGTGCGTTTGTTTTTTTGAGATCCGAAATACTCGAGGGGTTTTTCCTCAAGTTCGGCGATTTTGGCCTCCAGCCTTACTTTTTCGGCTGCGATCTTATCCTCTTGTGAGAGCGCCTGGTTTTGTGTGGCCTCTGTTTCCTGGGCCCCGGCAAACGGAGCCAGCAGGAACAAAGCGATAAGGCATACGATTATCCTTGAAAAAGAAAGCATGGTTTTCATCAGACGGTCCTCCTTGTGCCCTGATGGATCATAAAACATCCAACCAGGTGTTTAGGGCTATTGTCACGAATACGCCTGACGCGGCACATGCGCGCAGATGGCCCAACGCCTTTTGGCGGGTGATCACCCCGCCAAAAGGCTTACACTTAGCTTATTCAATCAGCTTTAGCCCATTTCCATTTACAATCAATGAGCGCCTGTTTTGTACATCTGGGCCATGACATCGTCCACGTTGAACTTGGCCGGTTTCTGGCGCGGTGGGAAATCCTTGAACGTTCCGATGAAACCGGCCACGATCTCCTGGACGGCCGTCACCGCAAAAGCGCTGCGTTCGATCCACCAGCGGTCGTAGTTGTTCGAATCGGTGTCGGCCCGCTCAAACGGGTCGCTGCGCAGGTTAAACGGCTTGGGGATGCGCAGCTGCACAAACGGCTCAGACCAGACGCGGAAGGTCTTGGCCCGCTGTTCGGCAAAGACCAGTTTCCACTGCTTGTGACGGACGCCCACCAGCAGGCCGTCATCACTGAAGTAGAAAAACTCCTCGCGCGGTCCCTCCTGTTCTTTGCCGCTCAAGTATGGCAGAAAATTGTGACCATCCAGGTGGACTTTGAATGTTTTTCCGGCTGCCCGGTGACCTTTCATTAGCTTCTCTTTGATGTCCGGCTCCCCGGCAGCCGCCATCAGGGTCGGTACCCAGTCCTGCATTGACATGATCTCGTTGGATACCTTTCCGGCCGGAATTTTTCCGGGCCAGCGCACCAGGCAAGGGACGCGATAGCCGCCTTCCCAGTTGGTATTCTTCTCGCCCCGGAAGGGGGATATGCCGCCGTCCGGCCACTCGTTGTAATGCGGTCCGTTGTCCACGGTGTACACCACAATGGTGTTGTCGTCGATCTTCAGTTCTTCGAGCAGATCGAGCACTTGACCGACATGGCCATCGTGCTCCACCATGCCATCGGCATAGATGCCCAGCCCGGTCACACCTTCGCTTTCCGGTTTCAGATGGGTGTAAAAATGCATGCGGGAGGTGGCCAGCCAGGCAAACCAGGGTTTTTTGGCCGCGGTGTTCTTTTTGATGAATTTCACTGTGTGGTCCAGGAACTCTTCATCGGCCGTTTCCATCCGTTTTCTGGTCAGCGGGCCGGTGTCTTTACACGCCTGCTTACCCATTTTGCCGAAGCGCGGATCGACGGTCGGGTCATCTGTGTCCGTGGCCTTACAGTCCAACACGCCGCGTGGACCCAGGCGCTTCCGGAATTCGGGATCCTTGGGGTAATCGGGATTCTCCGGCTCTTCCTCGGCGTTTAAGTGATAAAGGTTGCCGTAAAATTCATCAAACCCGTGCACTGTGGGCAGATATTCGTTACGGTCCCCCAGATGGTTTTTGCCGAACTGGCCGGTGGCGTAACCATGGTTCTTGAGCAGTTCCGCCAGGGTGGGGTCTTCTTTCTGAATGCCGATAGCGGACCCAGGAAAGCCGACTTTGGTCAAACCGGTACGCACGGGATGCTGGCCAGTGATAAAGGCCGAGCGCCCCGCTGTACAGCTCTGTTCGGCGTAGTAGTCCGTAAAGAGCATGCCTTCGTTGGCGATGCGGTCGATGTTGGGCGTTTGATAGCCCACCAAACCCCGGGAGTAGGCACTGACGTTGGTAATGCCCACATCATCGGACATGATCACCAGGATGTTGGGTTTGTCGGCTGCGAAAGTTGCCGGGGCTGTCAGGCAGATCCCCAGGAACACTGCGACAGCCGTCGAAAAAGTTTTCAATAGGACTTTTAATCTCATTTTACGCTCTCCTTTCAATCTTATCGGGTTAATATTGTTTTTAATTTTCTCGATTTGCAAAAAAGTTATGGAAACACTGTTTAAGATTCATTAAATTTCATATTGAAAGAAAACACACTATTCTGCCTTCTCAATATCCGGCAGTATTGATTTACGATCGGCAAAGGCCTGCTGCCTGTTTGCATTTTTGGCCATGAGGCCTTATTTCATCCGAACGAAAAAAACACCCAGGCTCTGCTTGGAGGGCGCATGATAATAGATGCCGCGAAGAACATCTTTGTCTGTCAGGTAAATCAACGTGTAAGTGGAGCCGGGGTATCCCCTGTCGCGCAGCTCAAGCTCGATCATTGTTTTTTCACCGGAGACGGATGCTTGGGCCCGGCCAACGTTGATCGGCCGCGGGTTGTAATAACCGGCCTCGATGCGGCCGTCTGCATGAATACGGCGAACTTCGATGACATAGCCCCCGTCGGCGCGCTGCCAGCGGCCCACCAACGGTCCGAAATCGGCCCCCAAAACACCATTAATGGATAGGGTGATGGCCGCAAGCAGGGCCGCAACAAATAGGATGACTGTTTTTTTCATTTCCGATTTTTCATGTTTTGACCGTTACCATCGATGCCGAAATTGCCACTTTAAACAAAAAAAAATATATAAAATCGCTACGCTATTTTATTTGGGAAACAAAAACTGAAACGTGAACACCGTCTGCCAGTCAGGCCCCTTATCCGGTTTTTCAATGTTGTAATAGGCTTCGATGCGTGAATTGATCGGCTGATTGCCGATTTTAAACAGCTTGCCCACCCCGCCGCCGAGTGGAACCGTCCAGCGGTCGCTGGATTTTTTGGCGCCCCAGTTGGCCGTGATGATCATATCGGTGATCAGGTACCAGCCATTCGGAAGGTTGTAATTGATAAAGGGCTCGATCAGGGTCTGGTTGACGTTGGGGCGGTCCGAATCGCCGGCAAACGACCACAGCTGGCGCACCAGCCCGCCGTAGGTCCCCCAGCCGGGCTGCACGAGCACAACACCGGTGGGCCCGGCGCTCCATTTGCCGCTGCCGAGTTGATCCTTACTCGCCGTCGGCAGATTGACCGACGGGCCGATACCCCAGATGAAGTTGCTGGCATCGGCCGGCGACAGAAACAGGGAATAATTGATATCCCCCAGACCGGTTTTGCGGTCATCCGATGCTTTACCCTCCGGAATCCCGGGGGTTCCTGCGATTTTTCCGTCCACGCTGACAAGGGCGGGAATCAGCGCCCGGCTGATCAAGTTCCAATTGCCCACCGTCACCGGGATGACCGGATTTATATTAAAAAAATAGGCGCTGCCGTTGTCCGCGCCGAAATCGGCGGTCAGCTTCAGCGGCAGGCTGTACATGGAGCTGACCGGGTTTTGCACCTTGGCGCGCAGGTCGTCGCCGCTTTGAGCCTGCGGGGCGGACGGTTTGGCTTCATCCTGCGCAATGGCCGGGACGCCATTAAATGTAATTAAAACAGCGATTAATATAAGGATCAGACGCATATAAACTCCTTTCATTAGTTGACGGATTGGGAATTTTTTCATTCAAAGTTTGGCATTCCAGCGAATCAGACTGGGTCGTTATACAAGAATGCGATCAATTTAGTCCCGTCATGCCGGACCTGATCCGGCATCCAGTAATGGTAATTCCTGAAAAAGCCCTGGATTCCGGGTCAAGCCCGGAATGACGAAAACACCGTTTAGGTGTCGTTTTGTCAATTGCGACACAGCCTCCTGCGCGAGCATGACGGGAAAAACTCCCCGATCCCTGAATTAGTTTGCATCCGCTCTGCCTCAGGCAGACCAAATTGAAAACGAATTCGTGCCCAGTTTAATTCCCGCATGGGCACTAATTAAAAGTTTATTAGAGTGCTCTTGTGGCATCTTCATTCAGAATCGGTATAAAATACGGAAAAATTCCAGGTCTTGAAACCACCCCGGTTAGCGCTTCACTCCGGCGGCCGTGGTTTTATAACGACCAGGTATTGAGAGATTTCCTCTTCAAGTTCATTGATAAGGGTATGGTACTCAATGACCCGTTTTTCGGCCTCAGGCCCATTAGCGTGTGCCCAGTAATGCAATGCATTCACACAGGCATCGTAGTCTTCACACAGAGATAGGAACTCGGGATTCTGCGCCATAAGATGATCGATGCGATCCACTTGGTCCGGAAAGTGCTCTCGAATATGCCGTTTCCTGTCACCCACAGCCGATATCGCCCTATAGTGTTACGGGGTTGAACCTGATAGTTGATTGTGATACGGGTTTCTGGTAGTTTTCAGGTGTACATGAGGATAATTGATCTGAACAGGTACGTTACGGTTACGTACCTGTAACAACTCGTTTCTTTTTAACCATTAACAAATAACGAATAACAGATAACGACCAATTGATTTTTAATTCAATTGGGCTTGGTGCTTATGGCAGCTGACCATAAACCGACACCCGCAGCCATTCGGCGCCAGCTGAAGCGCATCCTCCAGAGTGCAGGATTCAGGGGATCTGATAAACAGCGGAAATTTCTGAATTTTGTTGTTGATGAAACCCTCAAAGACCGCTCCACTCAGCTCAAGGGATTTACCATCGCTATGGCGGTTTACGGGCGCAACGAAAAGTTTGATCCGCAGGTGGATCCCATCGTGCGGGTGGAAGCCGGCAGACTGCGCCGTGCGCTGGAGCATTATTATCTGACCGCCGGTAAAAATGACCCGCTTCGCATCACGATCCCCAAAGGGGGTTACAGACCCGCTTTCCATACGGTCCGCGCAGCGCTGCCCGAGGCCCCGACGCCTGCCGCAGAGCCGGATCATTCCGCAGCGACTGAAGAGCCTACCATTGCCATGATGCCGCTCGACAACCTGAACGCAGATACCGAGCAGGCCTACTTTATCGATGGACTGACCGAAGAACTGACCGCCGAGCTGGCGCGCTACCAGGACATTAAAGTCATTGCCGCTCAATCCACCCTGCGGTTTAAAGGGCGGAAGGTGCATTACGCAGAAGTCGGCTGCGATCTGGGCGTGCGGTTTCTGTTGACGGGCAGTGTGCGCCATGATTCCAAGACCGTCAAAGTGGCGATTCACTTAATCGATGCATCCAGTGCGGAACAGATCTGGGGGCAGAGCTATAGTCGCGACCGAACCGCCGCCGATTTGATCGCCGTGCAGGAGGATATTGCCGGCAGCGCCGTCGGGGTGATTGCCGACCAGTTTGGCTTGATCAAACGCAGGCTGTCGCGGGAATCCCGCAAAAAGGCGCCGACCGATTACAAGGTCTATGATGCCGTGTTGCGCTTCTACCACTATGAGACCGAATTGACACTCCAGGCATTCGACAAGGCCCTGGCAGCCCTCGAGCAGGCCACCCGGTTAGAACCGAATTACGGGCTGGCCTGGGCCATGCTCGGCCATCTGCATGCCGACAATTACGCCATGGGGTTCCGGGAGATGGCGGCGCCGCTGGATAAAGCCCTGCTTTATGCTCAAAAGGGCGTGGCCCTGGCGCCGGGCAACCAGTTTGCCCGCGATGCCCTGACGCTTGTCTATTTTCACCAGGGCGACAAGAAATTCTTTCTCAAGCATGTTGAAGAAACCATTGCCCTCAACCCCAACGCTCCGTACATCGTCGGTGTTGCCGGCTGGCACATGGCGCTTTACGGCGAATGGGAGCGCGGCCTTGCCCTGCTGAAAAAAGGGATGAAACTTAATCCCTATCACCCCACCTGGTTTCACCTGGCGCATTACATGGACAGCTATCGCCGGGGCGATTATGAAAAAGCCCTGGCCGAAGCGCGGAAGTTCAACTTTCCCGAATTGTACTGGGACCCGCTGATGCGCGCTGCCGCCCTCAGCCGGCTGGGAAGGCAAAAAGAAGCCAGGAAGGCCATTGGCCAATTAATCGAGCTGGAGCCGGATTTCGCAACGCGCGGGCGATCACTGATCGGCCGTTATGTAAAGGTTGAAGACCTCGTCGATGCGGTCATAGAGGGCCTGCGCAAAGGGGGCCTGACGGATCTCGAGTAAAGCTTGCCTCTCAAATTGACGGTTCCTGTTGTGAATCAAAAACCATGCATTCATCCTAGACAACCATTATGAGTAAGCCCATCAAGATGTCGCCGACCGGCTGTCAGACCCTGACCGGCTCACAAAAATAAATGCCCGTAATCAATCCGAGGACAAGAGCGATATCCTCTCGTTCGGAAGGACCGGGCATTTGAGAACCGTTGCGCTTCGGTTCGTCGACGCTCTTTGTCGTTAACCTATTGGCAAAGCACTCGCACTATGGGTTGCCGCAGACGAATAACGACCAAAAGCATCTGAGTTTTTTCAGATTGTTAAATTACCATTAATTACTGTCATAGGTTGAGAAGACCGTATCCCATTCTTTATCGTTGCTTAATTCTCTGAGAACATTGCTTGCTTCCTCATCCTTGCCATCCATACACAGCTGATGGACCTCTTTGAGTTTCGAAATCCATCGTTCTTTTGTTTCTCCTGACATCTGGTATAGACTATTTACCTTTTTGATGCCTCTGTAGTACTTGTAATCACATTTATAATCTTCGTGACCACCGGCGTAAGCAGTTACTGTCAATAATGCGATTGCAATAGTGGCAATTATATATGTTTTCATGAGATTTCTCCTTTGTTTCAAAACTTTAGCGAAATTTAATGTCGATTATTTGGTATGCAAATAAATAAACACTGTTGGGTATTGCATGCCAACATACAAAAACCCAATAAATGATCATCAGGCATTAAGAATATCCGGTAACCCCAATCATGATTTAGATGTTGTAAAGCAAATTTCACGATTTTTAACAAAATTTAAATAAAGGTGTTGCCTTTCTTTCTGCGTTTTCTTGTTCAGCGATTTCGGTAATAAGCGGAGCCAACCATCCTGGCGTCGATATTCATGGTGTCCGGTGCCAGGGCCCGCAAAACCGGGGCTCTCAAAGCAGCCGCGGCCGCCTCGGAAACCCTGCCGTGCACCTTGAGTTTGACGATGCTGTCCGGTGGGATGGCAAACAGGCGGGTTTGAATCCAGGACTCGATTTGGCTGGCATTCATGCCGGTGGCCTGCAGATCCAGCTGAACCATCGGGCGGGTCGGCAACTTGTGAAACGTCCAATTGATCAATCCTGCAGTAGACGTTTTTAGCGTCTCAAATTCCAGAATGAGATAGCCCTTGGGCTCATCTTTTTCGGCAAAAGAGGTGCGCTCGACCGAGCCGGGGTAAAATACCGGTGCTTGCAGCGGTCTGCCTTTGCGGTCTTTGGTCAATACCTGGAAGCGGTGGATGTGCCCGGCCAGAACGGCCGCAAAACCTGCCAGGATGTCGCCGCTGCGGATGACATCGTGGGCGTAACGAAAGGTGTAACTCGCCGGGCCGACGGTGGCGCCGTCCACCGACTGATGCACACAGAGAACATAGGCGTCGGCCTCCTTTAGCCGCCAGCCGGTTTGTTCAACCAATGCTGGAAATTGCTTGCGAATACCCCTGCGCACGAACGGAAAACCGGCCAGGGCCAGCGATCCCTGTTTTGTCTGCAATGTAAAGGTGCGCGGGCGATCGAACAGGTGAATGCCGAGATGTTGCGCCAGATGGCCATGTGGGATCGCCGAGCGTTCATGATTGCCGGGCACCAGATAAATCGGCACGCCGGTCTCGGCTACCCGCTTGAGCGGTTCAAATGCCATTTCCACCAGATGGGCCGGCACCTTGCTGCGATACAACACATCGCCGCCGTGGACCACGGCATCCACCTCGCCATTTAAGGCCGGTCTGAGAGCGCGCTCAAAATTGGCGAAAAACTCCGGGCCCCTGCGGCGCCGCTGGATGCGCGGGCGAAAGGGTAGATCAAATCCCAGGTGGGTATCGGCGACCAGCAGGATACGGATTATACCCATGGCAACAATCTGGCAAGCTGGCGGCCGGTTAAAATTCCCGTCGGGCCCAGACGCAGTTCAATCTTACGGCCTTCGTTAACCAGCCGCCGCAATTCGGTGGTGACCACCCGCAGGCGCTCGTAGGTGGTGACATCAAAACTTTTCTGGCGATCACGAGTCTTTTTGATATGGCCTGCGGACAGGGGCGTTTCTTTTCCAACGGGCAGATTTTTTCGCGCGCCCACGGCCCCGTTTTCGAACAGCAGGACACTTTTGCGCTGGCCATCTGCGTTGCGGGACGCCCAGGCCAGTGATGATTCGCTCAGCACACACAGCCAGCGGGCGCGGCGGATCATAAGGGCGCCGCGCATGATAGCATGTTCGATACCGCGGGCCACGGCCTCCGGCGTCCAACTCGGTTCTTCTTCAGATTCCTCAAGCGCCCCATCCGGTGCTTCTTCGTCTGTTTCCGCCGCCGCTGCCAATTTGGCTTCTGCTATGGCCGCGAGTCTTTCAGCCCAGAGCACACGACCCAACCCGGCGATGACACGAAGCGCTGAAGGTTTTTTTAAGCGCCGCAGATGTTTGCCCTGAAACAACGTCAGGCCCTCGATCAGGCAATCCGGTTCCGGGGCATAGGCGGGCGGCACCCCCAGGATGTCATACGTGTTTTGCAGAAAGTCATCCGTTCTTCGTTCTGAATCCTTATGCCAGCCGGCAAAAGCGTTCATTGCAGTGGTTGTGAGCCCTGCGGGAAGCGGGCCGATGCAATGTGCGGCATCGGGCCGGGCGCCCCAATTTTCAAGATCACGGCTGAAAAATGTCAGTTTGCGCTTCCCGGTTTGCAGCGCCACGTTATAGGGTGGGCTGTAACGTTTGATCTCATCGGATTCCAGCACGGCAGCTTCCAAAGCCGAGCCGGTGCGGGTCACGTCCAGGTCGGCGGCCTGGCTGAGCATCTCAAGGGTGTGCTCCGCATGGCTTCCTTTCTGGCGAAAATAGCTGTTGACCCGTTGCTTGAGGGAAGTGGCTTTACCGATGTATAGCAAATCGCCGTTGGAGCGCAGCATGCGATAAATGCCGGGTTTGTCCGGCAAATTGAGACGAATGTCGGGCTTCATCGGGTAATCGCGACCGGTTCGCGTTTGCGGGGTTGTGTTTTTCAGCCAGCTATTGAGTTGATCTAAATCGGTAACCCCCTGCTCGGCGGCCAGTTGCTCAGCAAAATGCTGCCAGATCACAGCTGTGGCAACAGCGTGAGCGCCGCTGCGGCGCTGCGGGGGTACCGAATGCCCGAAATAACCTGCCACTGCCCGCAGCCCTCTGCGCGGCAACCCGGGCAACAGACGTTTGGCGATTTCGTGAGTGCATATGATGTTGAATGGAAAGACAGCTGATCGATCTTGCTGCACGTGAAGGTGCTCGAGGAACGCTTTTTCAAAACGGTAGTAATGAATGACGATGGGGCATTTTTCCATCTGATCGCGGTCGGCGATCTGTCTGGCGGTCCGGGTGAGTTTCTGCCAGATGTCGGCTGCCGGAAGTGCCGCCGGAGCGTCTGCCCGGGTGATGCCGGTGACGCGTTGCACCGCCGGGGGGATGTCGACATCCGCCGGTAAAGCCACCCGATCGGCACTTACGTTCAGGGTCTCCGGATTGAGGGTTGCGGCGGCATAGGTTCGCACCCAGCCGATTTCAAGCAGGTGCCCTTTTTGCGGGTTGGCGCCGGTGGCCTGGCAATCAAATGTCAACACTTCTAAATCGGCGAGGTTCATAATTGTTCTAACAAGTCTTTAAAGATTTCCGGATTATTGGCTTCTTGCTTCTGGCCTCTGGCTGCTACCGTTGGGCTCGGGCGGGGATAAACCCCGCCCCTACAATACAGACCGATCAGTTTGTGTAGGGGCGGGGTTTACCCCCGCCCTTAAAAGAGAGTTTAGCGAATTCAAATAATAATTCAATGGTTGAATTCGAACGTTGGGGAATTATTTTTTGTCTTAATGGCTTGAATATGCTAATAATTTAATCTTGCATGAAAAGTAATGAGAAATTTATATTTTGTTAAATGGCATCATGTTAAAAAACTCATAGCATATAGTACAGACTGCCGTTTTAAATAATAAGATTAAAATCATTTTATCTCATTACTTTTCACCCGGCGGGCGAGCCCTATTGAATCCCCTGCTGGGGCCGCGAAGCGGCATTCAACAGGGCGAGCCGGAGACTTCCACCTGCTGTGTTACCTGCCCGCCATCGCGACCCGCCCGCCTCGCCTTGCGGTCTCGCATGGCGGGCGTGGGCCGCTCAGGCGAGGCGGGCGGGTTAAGGCCGAGGCATAGTTCACTATAGCCTCGACCTTAAATACCTTGTATATAAAAGCCCACGACTCGTGCAAGATCCAGTTACTGTCAATACCAAAAGATTGGGAGGCCGATGGACCCCACTTTTCACAACGCCTTGTTGGATTTGAAAGAGGGCATCCCGCGCCTGGCGCAGCTGCTGCAGTGCGGTCAGGCGTCCGAGATGGCTTCCTGGCGTCATATCGTGGAAGTCAAATTGATTCCGCGGTTTTCAACAGATTTCCCGGTAGTGGCCGCCATATGCGGCGGCGGTTCCTCCGGAAAATCCACTTTGTTCAACTCTCTGGCCGGAGAGCGTCTGGCACCCGCCGGCGGCCGGGCCGGCATGAACCGTCGGGTGTTGTTTTCGGTTCCCGAATCCCTGGTAAAGCAAAACCGGCTGGTCTCCGATCTGGCCGAGCCGTTTAAAGCCGATCTGCAACCGCTTAAAGACAGCGCTGAACTCACCCTTCCCGGGAATCCGCTGTATGTGATCAACCGCAGCGGGTCGCAGGATCTGGTGTTATTGGATACTCCCGACTTTGACACCGGCGCCAGGGGTGAATACACCAACCGGGACGTGACCCGCATGGCGCTGGAAGCGTCCGATATCTTCATTTATATCTTTACCAACTCCAATTACAACAACCGCGACAATACCGACTTCATGTCGCAGATGCTGACCGGTATCGGTACCCGCAAATGTTTTTTGATCTACCGTGTCTACCCCAATTTCAGCGATCAGGAAGTGCGCGAGCATTCCATGACCGTCGCCAACGGCATTTATGGCGCTGACGGTGCAGAAAATATCCTGGGTATTTACCGTACCGATGAAGATAACCGCGTGGCGGCCGGGGAGCAATTCATGCAGCTGCGGCCTGTCACTGAAAATGCCGCCGGATTCGAAGCGACTTTAGCCGCCATCGACGCCCCGCATTTGCGACTTGAGCTTCACGGCACCATCCTGACGGATGTTTTTAAAAAGGCTGAAACCTTTCTGGCGGATGCCCGCTGCTCGCTGGATGAGCTGCAGCTCTATCTGGACGCTTTTCAAACCGTCCAGAGTCAGTACGTGCATGAAGCCCTCAAACATTTTCCCATGGATCGGGTGATGAAGCGCTTTGCCAGGATCTGGGCTAAAACCGACCCGGCCCACATTAAGTTTATGCGCAAAACCGGCAATGTCATCGAGTTTCCCCTCAAGATGCTTCTGGACGCCGCCGGCTGGGCCAAAGCGCGTGTGGCGCCGGGCCCGGACGGCCCCAGGGATTCCACCGATTTTAATAAAAAGCTCGAAGAAGACCTGGTCACCGCGGTGACCAGTTTGCACGCCCAGGCCATCGGCCCGCAGATCTCGGTTAACGGATCCCTGAACGATCCGGCGGTCGAGCGCATGGCCGAATGTGTTGAACGCGTTCGAATCGCGCGCCGGATTACCGACTCGCAAAATCCACGGGCGGAGTCCGCCGATAAGGACCGCATTCTGCGGTTTTTTGTCGATACTCACCCGGCTGTTTTGCCGCAGCAGGCACGTTTGCGGGATAAAGATTTTAAGGCCATGCTGCAGAAGATTCTGTCTGAAAAGGAAGAATTGCTGGATATCCCCGCCGATATGGTCAAAGATTTAAAAGATCTGGCCAACGAATTTCGCAGCCAGATGGGGCTGTGGTCGAAAATCAGCCAGACCTTCTGGGCGTCGCTCAATGTTTTGCCGGCCACGGCAGCCGTGACGTATGTGCTGTCCACCGGTGATCCCGTCGGCGCCGCCGGCATCAAGGTCAAATTAACCGGGCTTTTCGGGGCCAAAGACCTTTATGCCCTGGTGGCTATACCGGTGACCACCCAGATGAAAAAAGCAGACCAGCAACAACTGCAGACCATGCTGGGCCCCATCGCCCAGGCCTGGTTTGACCATAAACTTAAAAAGGTGCAGCAGCTTTTCGAGGATACCATCACCGGTGATACAATCGGCAATGTGAGCGAAACGATAGAACGGGCAACCGATGATCTGGCAGCGCTAAAAACAAGCATGGATGTCTGTGCAAAGGAGCTCGGGTAAACAATGAATATTGATCGCCATACGGCCATTTTAAAGGCCCTGGGCAAAATTGCTGAATGCAAAAATGATTTGCAGCGCTTGAGTGCTGAGCTCGGCCAGGCACCCCTGTGGCTGCCGGGTCGGGGGCTTGAAAAACAGTGCCGCCAGGCCGCCGGCATGATCGACGGCATTGCCGAGCGCTTCGAGCGCAAGCTGGTGCTGACGCTGGTCGGGCCCAGCGGCTCGGGTAAATCCACCCTGTTGAATGCCCTGGCAGGCGTGGATGACCTATCCGATATCGGCCATCAGCGCCCCACCACCGATCATTTAATTGTGTTTAGCGCCAATCCAGGCGATAGCGACCAACTGGTCGAAGAGCTGGACAGTGAAATCGTCGAAACGCGTTCAAACCCGGCAGCCGTGCGCTTCGAGCACGTGCTGTTGATCGACACCCCCGATACCGACAGCCGCGCATTTCGCAAACATATTCCGATCGTTGAAAAGACCATCGCCCGATCCGATATGCTGATTTGCGTGTTTGATGCTGAAAATCCCAAACGACGGGACCATGTCGATTTTCTGGCGCGCTTTATCCCCAATTTCAGCGGCGAGTCGCTGGTGTGCGTCCTGAATAAATGCGACCGCCTTGCGGAGCCTGAGCTCAAGGATCAAATTGTGCCGGATTTTCTGGAACATATCCGCCGGGGCTGGCAGGTGCCGGCCGATCGGGTGTTTTGCATATCCGCGCGGGGCAATTTGAATGATCCGGACTGGGATGCCGCCGCAGCGCCGCGGCACGCATTTGATGAGTTTGAGGAGCTGCAACAGCTGGTCGTCAACACGATCAACCAGGCCGGATATGTCATTGACCGCCGCATAGAAAACGTACGGCGCCTGCGGGATTTTGTTTTTGAGGAAGCCGGGCGCCACGTCTTAGACCATAAAATGGCACTATCCGATGCGGCTGATCGCATCGCCGCATCTGAGAAAAAGGCGCTCGAGGATGCCCTCGCCGGTATACAGGAAAGCGGAGTACAACAATTGTTCGGGTTGAATGTACTGGTGTATCAAAAACTGGCCCAGCGCTGGCTGGGTCCCATGGGCTGGATGATTGCCATCTGGGCGCGGTTGTTGATTTTTGGAAGCGGACTGATGGCTGTTTTGCGATTCGGCCGGCCGGTGCGCCAGGTGCTCAACCGGTTGTCGGCCTTAAAACAGTCAACGGATACCCGGGCGGCGCTTGAAGATCCGCAAAAAGACCAACAGATGGCAGCGGCTTTTAGAAACTACCGGTTGGCGGTGCTGGAAAGCTGGCCGGACATCGCGCTCTCTCTTGTTCAGGGTGGCTTTGACAGCTCGGTTCGCAAAGTCGAAGAAGCGCTGTCCGGCACTGATGGTTTCGAACAAAAGCTGGCCGCCATCTGGAGCGGTGCCCTCGACGGCCAGATCCAGCGTTTAACCGCTAAGCTCAGTGGCCTGTTTGTTCAACTCCTTTTTAATTTACCCGCCATCGGCATTCTGGGCTACTGCGGCTGGCTGACCCTTGAATCCTTTTTCACCGGCGAGTACCTTTCCGGTGATTTTTTCATGCACGCCTTCTGGGCCATCGGCCTGGTTTTGTTTTTAAGCTTCTTTATTCTGCAACTGTGCATCCGGGCCGCAGCCTCCAGCAACCGGATCACGGCCAGGGCATTTGAGCAACTCAAGCATCAGCTGGAACATTTAGAGGAGCTCAATCAAAATCCGGTTAAAGCCCAGCTGGATACCGTGCTGGCGCTGGCAGCACTGGCGGAATCCAAACAAAAATAAACAGCGCTGCCTTCAATACCTGTATCGTGATATCAAACGCTCAGCTAAGATTTACTGGCTACTGGCAGATGGTCTGAAGAGTTGATCGCTTGCTATAGTCTCTCGTATGCAGCTTCCCGCAAACCATTGAGCGGGATCTGATCACAAAAAGATAGCCAGCAGCCAGAAGCAATAAGTTAAAAAATTAAAATAATTCGAGTTTTAAACAATTGTATATTTTGAATTATGGGCACCTGCACCCTATGCGAGCGGAACTCGCCGGACATTTCCCAGGCCCTAAGCGTCTGTTTGGCATGCATTCGCCGGCGGCCGCAGGAGGCAATGGATATTGCCACACGGGTACACCGGCAAAGCCGGCTGGAATTCGGGCTGCCGCTCCGGCCACCTGACGATCCGGAGGGTGTGCACTGTCGGATTTGTATGAACCGCTGCCGCATACCTGCAAATAAAAGCGGGTACTGCGGTTTGCGCCGCAACCAAAACGGTCGCCTGGCGGGGGTTACGACTACCAGCGGTAAACTTTCCTGGTATCATGATCCCCTGCCCACCAATTGCGTGGCCGACCGGGTTTGTCCCGGCGGAACCGGTTGCGGCTTTCCCCAATATGCCTATCGCCGGGGTCCTGAAACCGGCTTCAAGAACCTGGCGGTTTTTTTCCAGGGCTGCTCGTTTAACTGTCTGTATTGTCAGAACTGGCATTTTCGAAACGAAACACTCGCAGCACCCTTTCATTCTGTGGAAGAATTGGTGGCGGACGCGGATGAGCAAACATCCTGTATTTGCTATTTCGGGGGAGATCCTTCTCCGCAGATACCTTTTTCTATAGAAGCTTCGAAGCAGGCCCGGGAAAAAGCGACGGGCCGGATTTTGCGAATCTGCTGGGAGACAAACGGTTCCCTCAACTCGGACCGGCTCGATCAGATGATGGAAATCGCCTTGCAATCCGGCGGCTGTGTAAAGTTCGATCTTAAGGCCTGGGACCCGGTGCTGCACAGGGTTCTCACCGGTGTTTCCAATCAAGCCACACTGGACAATTTTAGGCGCGCAGCTGAAAAAATCTCCGAGCGACCGGTTCCGCCGTTGCTGGTTGCCAGCACCCTGCTGGTTTCGGGGTATATCGACCCGCAAGAGGTTGCTGCGATTGCTGAATTCATTGCCGGGCTCAACCCCGATATCCCTTACAACCTGCTGGCCTTTCACCCGCAATTCTTAATGTCCGATATGCCGGTGACGTCAAAAGCGCTGGCGATGGAATGTCTTCAGACCGCCCGGGATGGCGGGCTAACCCGTGTACGGCTGGGGAATGAGCATCTGCTATCTTAAGGTGTCATTATTCAGAGGACAGAAGTCAGAAATCAGAAGACAGAAAAAAAAATGCCTAAAGGCAACCATATATTGATTTCCGGAGTGCCGGGGTCGGGTAAGACAACCCTTTTACGGCGGCTGGTTGATGAATTGCGGCACCTGAATCCGGTCGGTTTTTACACCGCTGAAATCCGGAGGGGCAAATCCCGTCAGGGCTTTAGCCTCTGCAGTTTGGATGGCCGCAGTGGAACGCTGGCCCACGTGGCCTTGCACACCGGTTATCGGGTGGGGAAATATGGCGTTGATGTCAACGCTTTGGAGGCGTTTTTGGAAAAATTATCGTTTTCGGCTTTGCACACCGGTCTGGTGATGATCGATGAAATCGGCAAGATGGAATGTCTATCCGATCGGTTTACAGAATTCATAAAGGGGGTCGTCGATTCCGACAGGCGCCTGGTTGCAACCATCGCCCAGAAGGGGGTTGGCCTCATCGCCGAATTAAAGAAACGTCCAGACGTACGGCTGTTTAAGGTGACACGGCAAAATCAGGACGAGCTTTTCAACAAAATCTGTTTGCCTTTAAAAACCATGGAGTAATGGAGTATCGGTGTGATGGAGTAATGGGTGGAATGAATGACGTCATTTCTGGCTTTTACAATACTCCAATACTCCAGTACTCCAACACTCCATTAAGTTGATTTGAGACCAAACACCTGCTCAAACCAGCGCAGCGATGCGGTATCGGCAATCTTTAGCCTTTTGGCGACGGCCGGCGAAAATATGGCAAATGTCCCGCTGGCCCTGGCGCAGCATACGTCGTCTGCGTTTAAGATCTTGCCTTCCATCAGGGCTTCACGCCGACTGATCTTATCGAGCACTCTGCCCTGAACTTTCAACGGGTTTTCGACGTATACGGGTTTAATAAAATCAACAGAGATCGATTTGGTCATGGGGATTTGCTTGAGCAAATGGATCGTGGCCCAGCTCATAATCTCGTCTAAAATCGTACTCAGGACGCCACCGTGCACCAGATTATTCCAGCCACACAGGTGCTCCGGGACGGTTACATGCGAGGTCACGCATTGATCGCCTGCCAAAAAGGACATCTGCAGGCCGGAAGGATTGGTCGGGCTGCATCCGAAACAGTTATGATCACGATTGTTGGGCAGCGGTTTTAAAGATGGCGGTATTCGATCCATTCAGGGCCGCCTATTGATAAATTTTTTCAAATAATTTTTCAGCCAGTGCGTTATCCAATTTGCGCAGAATTTTATATTGTTCCAGGGCGGCGACCTTATCGCCTTGCTCCAGATAGGCCTGCCCGATGGCAAAATGGGCGGGTGCAAAATCCGGATTGATCCGAAGGGCCATTTTATAGGCCGACATTTCGTCTGTGGCGTTGCCCAGTTCGCCGTATACAACCCCAAGATTAAATATGGCCTCCGGAAATTCAGGATGGATGTCAATGGCTTTTTTGTAGGCCATGACGGCCAGATCGTATTGGCCGGTTCTGGTATAGGCCACGCCGATATTGTAGTAGGCATTTTGCGCCTGCGGATTGATGCGGATAACACTTTCAAAAGCTTGGCGGCCTTGATCATAGCGGCCCATCTTGTTGTAAATCATTCCGAGATTAAAATAGGCGGCTTCAAACTCCGGATTTAGCGCTACCACCTGCTCAAAGGATTCAATGGCCTCGTCGTAGCGACCGATTTTACTGTAGTAATTCCCTATATGATAATGCGATTCCTCGTTGGTCGGATTGGTTTTGATAGCCTGCTTATATGCCGCAATGGCCTCTGTGTGAGAATTTTTACCGGCATAACAGTATCCCAGCCCGTACCAGGCGGTGGTGCTGCCGGGATCATTTTCGGTGGCCAGTTTAAAATACTGCAGGGCTTTTTGGTCCTGACCATTTATCGAAAAGCTAGATCCTTTGCGGCACAGCTCGGCTGCCAGGCGCGGCTTCTGATCACTGCTGCTGAATGTCCATTCTGATATTGACTGTGCGCTGGCCTTGATTTTTAAGTCGCGAATCGACTTGCTTGCGACGGCAAAATTGAGATTTTGTCCCCGTAAAAATTGGAAGCTGGCCACGCCGACAACCTTGCCTTTCATATTGACGACCGGGCTGCCGCTTGATCCGGGAGATATGGGGGCCGACATCTGAAAAAACGTTCCCAGACCCGGTATTTCACGCACCGAGGAAATAATTCCGTCACTGACTGATTGCTCCAGACCCATAGGACTGCCTACGACAACCACCTGCTGGGCCACCGGAGGCACCTCATTGCTCACATGCAGCCAGCGAACTTTTTCCATGGGGATATCGACACTGACCTTGATTAAATCGGTTTCCTGGCTCTCGGCCACAACCGTTCTGATACGGTAGGTGCTGCCGTCAGCAATTCTGATCTCGGCGCCGAATTTACCGGCAAGCACATGATGATTCGTTATCAAATGACCGTATTTATTGACAAAGAACCCGGTGCCGATATTCGCTACATTGTTGTTAACGTCATAAGCGACAACCGTGGCCACGGCCGGCTGGATGGACTTTACCAGTTCAGTTAAATTGCCGGCTGCCATGGCGCTGGTTGAAATCGCCATCGCCACCATAATTGTTAAATATGTTTGTATTTTTAATTTCATCGCTAATCCGTTTATAAGACTGATGACACGGTTTTCCTTTACCGGCAACAAAAGAATTAGATATATTTGCAGCAAAGACTCAAAACTGGCCATATGACATTGCCATTTTTAATGCCGTTGCAGGTCGCACTGGCGAAGACCGCTCTTAATTTAGGGTCGCTTTTTGTATTTTATGCTTACGCTTTTGTCTTGCGGCTTACCCTCACCCACCAGCGTTAATAAATCGGAATTTAAGCTGGCTTGTTGGATAAGGTCGCAAAAATTGTTAAGAAATTATCATAAGCACAAAATAGATGGAATAAAGTCCATCGCATGTTATTTCTACAGATTTTAGCGGCCCGCTTCCCGGCTTCCGCAAATTGTCGCGGGATGAAAGGGCTCTTAAATCAGTTCAAAAAAGCGGTATATACCACATATAGTATTTTTTCTTGACATTTATCAATATATTGTGATACTATCATCTCAGCATGTCAATGATTGTTGCTGGCCATTGGTAATAATCATTTGAGGGCAGGCTGGGCAAGCTCCATCTTGGAACTTGTCCAATATGGTCATAGTGAATTGCGACTGGGCATCGTATACGATATTGAGTTGAATTGAGATTTTATGGTTTCACTATGGCTGTAATTAAATCACCCCCGGGTAGTGTGAGGGCTGCCCGGGGGTTTTTTAATTGATCGTATAGCTGTATTGTCGGTCAAAGCAAGTTTTTCGGTTTAGTTCTTCCGCCTGTCAACAGGTTTTCTCAATTCCCGCTGCGCTTCTGCACAGTCACAATGTCCGCCGATCGCCTCTATATAATACATGCAGCGATCCCCAACCGTCGATTTATGCGCGTATTTGCACCTTTTTTGATCATTCCAAACCGCACCTGCGCTGCAGTGGGACATGACGCCTGGAACGCAGTAATTCGTTCTGACCAGCCCGAGATCGGGTTTATCCTCGAGCAGCAAGCAATTGTTTTTTTTATTCGGTAACCATTTCGTCATTTTAAATGCAATCCCGGGGACCACCGGTGTGTCATCCGGTTTACGATTGGGGTGCCGATCATGTCCCCTATTGATAGATTTATAAACATTATTAAACGGTTAATTGTGAAGCAGCTCAACGCATGTAAACGGCTTCACGGCATCTTGTATCATCAACCCGGAGCGCGGATGTTTGATCTGAATCAAAGGACGGCTCATATCCGTAAACCGTTGACACCGGGTCCCGGCCACGGATACCACGGCAGAAAATGTCGCTGTCGCTTGCGCTCGATCATCATTGCTGATGCCAGCCAAATCGGCTGTCAGAAGAACCATACACGGGAGTGCTGGTTTAACACGGATACCATGCGTCAATATGGTTATCGGAATTTTAAAGAGACAAATAATAGGATTGAGGTTACACTAGTCAAATCGATCATCAGGATCGTCGCGCGGAGGTTTAGAAGTCGAAGATAGGATGAAGTAAGTTGAATTTTATAAAATTAGCTGCTTGAATTACCTCAACTAAAGATGCATTTTTTAGATAGCTTTTAGCGTTTGTCGTAGAACACAGTGCGTCTCTCTTTGCCCGCCTGGCGTTTTTTGTTAAGTATTCTTCTGCGATCGGCACCGCTGCGGCGATCGTACTGTAGCCGTCTTTCGGGTCGATGCTGCCTCTCGGCAGACCGCCGGCGTTCCGAGCCGCAACGGGTGCCGCCGTTATCGATAAAGGCTATTAGATTATCCAGGCTGCTCATGGTGCTAATTTCGGGTATCGAATGATCGGTATTGATGCATAATGCTTTGATATAACTATCATAAATCCTTAGGCTGCGCTTGGCAAGGTTTAAATTGCCCAATGGTTTTATTTGTTTTCGGTCGCATAGCCGGCCATTGTCCAGGCCGCCCAGCCGCCCTGGAGCGCAAAAACCTTTGGGTATCCAATTTCGATGAAGTAGCGTGCCACCCGGGCACTGGTACCCTCATTTTTTCAGGCACAATACAGAATGAGGGTTTTGCCTTTCGCATACTTTGGGGCCCATTGTGCTACAGCTTTGGGATCTTCGCGAATCGCCTGGGCGATTTTTGATGTGCTTCGCCACCATGACGCGGCCGTGCGCACATCGATGAAAATTACATCCGGCTTGCCATGCACCTGGTTTGCCTGCTCAATGGAAATGCGGGGTACGCCGGTTGAAGCGGCTGTGGCTGCTGTCCAGTTGAGTGCCGAAGCGGCCGTCAGGGCAAACAAAAAGCAGCTAACAACAAAAAGCATTCGAGTTTTCATAGCGGAACCTTGCAATGGTGACGGTTTATAGTGGTTGTGTGCGATAGTTAATTGTGGCTGGATGTATTCTATAGATTGAATTTGATTAGGTCAATATTTTGAGTGCGCTGATGATAAGCTGCGGTGGACCCTCTCGCAGCCGCCCTATCTGGGAAATGGCCCCTGGTGTCCGTTCGACCCGCTCAATCTCAATGCGGACCAAAAAAGTAGGGGCGGCTCACAATGAACCGCCCCCTCCCTAAGGAATTATACCAAACAGCGTGCCCGCCTGCACACTGTTAGGTTATATATCGGTATTTCTTTATAAAACTTTACCTCGAATCTTTAATTATGAATTATTTTAGATTGTTAGGTTGGAATTTAATTTCGCATGGCTTCAATCTTGACAAACTCTTTTTTTTCGCGGCAGTACCACTGATGCGGACCGATACTCTGATACTCTCCGTCAGATAGGTCAATAATGCGTTGGGCAAAAGCCAGTGCCTGCTGCTTGTCGGGAAAAAGATTCCGGAGGGTTCCAATGTGTTTGCCATATTCAACAACGCAAATCATGATCACTTCATCCTTTCACCCCGAGGGGCTTTGGCCTCCATCAAGCAAATCCGATGCAGCCCCCGGGGTGAGCTAAGCCCCGGGGGCATTGAAAGGAGGAGCGTCCCGCTGGATTTGGAGCTTGGGGACGGATGCCACATGGCGCCAACTGTCCGGGCACACATGTGAACTGATCTATTGAATATTCAACTTTCATGCCAAATGGATTTGACGGCCAAATGTCCCCAAGAGATAGTGTCGGTAAGCGCCTGGCAGGGGTGGCCAAAAGGATTTGCGCAGAAACAGGTCACAGCTGTCAAATTTTTGACCGCCCTGGCCGTTGATTGTTTGCTTGACATTGCCGCAGGACGGGGATATCAGAAAATGAAAACGGAAAGAAAACAGAATGGACCCTATCTTAAATTGGCCGGTAGAAGTTTGGAAGACCTCTAGTGTTTGGGCCTCGACCCAACCGACATTTTTACAAGTCGCCATCGGTATGGGCTTGTTTTACTTGGTTTTGCAGCTATGGCGTCTGTTTTATCGCACCAGTGTTTACATTGTAACCGGTCTGTTCGCCGGTCGTGGCCGGCCGAAGACAAAAAAGGATCTCAAATCACCCAACCGCCCGAAAAAACATGTCACCATGGATGATGACGCCCCTCCGTTTGTATTTAGATAAGCAGTTTGCCAGACGGCTCGCCGGCGATCCTGCTTTTCATCAAATGATTCAACCTGGACTCCCCGCATCCTTCCTGTTAAGAGCTTTTTGCGCCTGTTAACGTCATGTCCGCTGAGGACCCTGCAAGCGGCAATTTCTGCCGCAAACCCACCTCATTTGCCGTCGACCCTCTGGTGAAAACCTGATGCGTGCCAGTTGACATTTTAGGGCAAAATAATTGACGATAATTGTCAATTTTGCACATTTTATGAGTTCGGATAAACTTATAAATTATTGAAATTTATGTAAATTAAAATATCATCAAGTTTGGCACAGATATTGTATCTCAAATTGAGAAAATAAAATATGCATAAAACTTCCCAGATGTACGTGCATCTTCTTATTCGGGCTCTCACAACCATACATGATGGAGTATGTTCCGGTTGGAATAACGGCATTTAGGGAAGTTTTAATTTTTTTGCAGAACGCTAGCGAATCTTTACGATTTTGGGGGGCAAATGATTTCAGCATTAAACGGCACCATGTCCGCTTTAAGCGCTTTTGTTACCAAACTGGGGGTTACGGCTGACAACATTGCCAACGTCAATACGGATGGATTTAAACGCAATCGCGCTGTCCTTCATGAAGATTACAATGGCGGCGTTCGGGTGGACATTAAAAAAGATGAAAGCCCGGGTCTGCGTTATGATGTCATCGAAGACGGAAAAAAGGTTGAAAAAGAAACCTCCAATGTTGACCTGATCGAGGAGGTTCCGGATTTAATGGTCACCAAGCGCGCCTATCAGGCAAACTTAAAGACCATTGAGACCCAGGATGAGATGCTGGGTTCCCTCCTGGATATCGTCGGTTAAGCAATTACCAAAATTTTGTGCTTCTTTGCGCCTCTGCGACTTTGCGTGAGGCACATTTTGTCTTTTTTTTTCGGATTCGTTTTCAGATGTTATCTTTCCTGTTGCAACATCACGATCCACCCATTTATGCAATTCCTGAATGTGATACATTTCTTCAGCGATAATTTTTTCCAGAAAATCAAGCGTTTCATCATTGGCGATAAACGGTCGCAGCATTTCAACGACCCGCTAATTTGTCTGTATTGACGTTTGTCGGTCTTTTGGTGCGCTCGTTTTGCAGGGTTGCTTTTCTTAAGATCCTATATTAAACAGCGGGCTGGCAACCGTATTTTTGGCTTTCTTTTTTTACTACAGATCCGGCCGCCATGCAAACAGGTCAAGGCGGGCGGGGGATTACAGCGAGCACCGACATGCCATTTGCACAAATTGTAAACTACCGGGTTTCTGAATTAATTTTCGCTGTGGGCGCTGTGTGCTCTGGGATTATATCATCGGCAATTGTTTGAATTCAAAGGCTGCAAGCTCAATTTATAGATAAGGAGTGTCATTGATGCCACCGAAAAAGTTCAAATCCAAGTCTCGATTTTTTATATCAGCCCAGGCTGATGCGGGTTCAGCGCGTCTGCTTGCTGAAACGCCGCAATCTCTATCATCTTCTTATAAACTGGCCTACCAGGATGAGGAATTTATATTGCGGGATGAACTGCGCCCGGTGCGTTTGCAGCTGGAGCTGCTTAAGCCCGAGCTGATTTTACAGGAAAACCATATTGAATCAACGGTGGTTATCTTCGGCAGCGCGCGCATTCCGGATCCGGCTACTGCCGAAGCCCGGCTGGTCTCAGCCGAAGCCGATTTTCGTAACAATAAAAAAGATGCTACCCTCAAGCAAAAGGTGGAGATCGCACGGCGAGCGCTGGCCAACAGCAAGTATTATGAAGAAGCCCGCAAACTGGGCGGCCTTATTTCCAGCAACACGGGTAAAGACAAATTGGTGGTGATCACCGGTGGGGGGCCGGGCATAATGGAAGCCGCCAACCGCGGCGCCCATGAAGCCGGCATACCCAGTATCGGCATGAACATTGTACTGCCCTTTGAACAGGCCCCCAATCCGTATATCACCCCTGAATTAGCCTTTCAGTTTCACTATTTTGCGATTCGTAAAATGCATCTGCTGATGCGGGCCCGCGCCCTGGCGGTTTTCCCGGGAGGATTTGGCACCCTGGACGAGCTTTTTGAAACCATGACGTTGATTCAAACCCAGAAAGTCAAACCCATACCGGTTCTTTTATTTGGCCAAAAATTCTGGGAGCGCGTGATTAATTTTAATGCCCTGGTAGAAGAAGGCACCATCTCGTCCAAAGATTTAGATTTATTTGAGTACGTTGAAACCGCTGAGGAGGCCTGGAAAATCATATCCCGGCTAAAAAGCGAATAAATGATCTGCCGGGAAGGAGAGTCAGATCCGATTGAGCAGATTGCCTGGCATCCCGCAAGATAGAATCTGCCCTCGGTCTGCTATCGGTGCACTTATTTCAGTTGTTTGTTATATTCCATGTAAAAATAGTATTGTTGTGATACATCCGCCAGCTTTTTCATCAGTTTGTCTTTTTCCGGTTTTGATGGACATCGCTTGATTTCGGCTTTCAGTGTTTCCATCTCTTTTTTTAACCTGACTTCTTCCGGTATGTAGCCCGCGTTTCTAATAACATGGTAGGCGGTGCGCAGGTGTTCCGGAATTTTTTGATATTTATCTAAATCCAGCGGCTTACCTTTACCTTCCAGATTATCGAAGGCGCCCTCGGACATGGCCTGTCGTATTTTAATTTCTACCGGATCCTCAAACTGATCGTCGGGCTGTTTAAACTTCTCATCGTGCAGATGCTCATATCGGGCTCTGGCCATTTCTCTGGTAAAAGCTTTACTGGGATGATTCCGCTTGCGTTTTTGGCGTTTTTTATCCGTCATGGCTCACGCGCACAAATTGTTTTTTTAATCCAGGCTAGATGGGTTTCGATTATCCTGCAAGTCAAGCGCCCGCCAAACGGCGATCAGGCCGAGCGCATGCAATGTATCCAGCCCTCGTCTGCCATTTTCGTCAACTCACCGCTGCCGGTATAAATCGTGGTTTTTGCCGGTATGGTGGAGCCGAGGCGCTTGAGGCTAAAATGCATCAGCGACATGCTGCTGGGCCCCCAGATCTGGCCATAGCTTTTTTTTAGCAGGGTGCCGCCGCTAAACAGGGCATTGGCCGCTTTGATCCAATAGCAGACAGAGCCCTTGGTATGGCCGGCCGTCAGCAAAACCCGGATCGTAAACGTCCCGAGTTTAAGGGTATCCTTATCATTCAGGATGCGGTCCGGTTCGGTATCGATGTCTGTTTCTTTAAGATGCTGATACTCGTATTCGTGCAGGCAAAAAGTTGCATCAAACTTTTGTTTGAGGCCGGGCAGCGCCTTTACGCGCGGTTGATGGGCATGTGTGACCAGCAGGTATTTCAAGGTCAGTCCCCTGTCTGCGATGATCCGGCTTACATCGTCGATTGCCTCGCCCACGTCAATTGTGGCCGCCTCGTTGCCACTGATCAACAGATATTGATTCTGGCCGGACGGCGCGCTGAAAGGCTGGACTTCCAAATTCCCTTTGTTTTTGGCCATCAGAAAATTTTCCTTCCCCGGGCGAATTGACCATCAGCGAGATCACATCAGCTCAAATTGACCCTTAGTGGGTAATGCTTACTGTATATCATATGACCGATCAAGGCTTCATTCAAATCGGTCCTGCTGAAACCGAGCGGTTGCCACCGTCATTCGGATACAAGGAGTCGCAGATGGACTATGAAAATTTCCTGATCAATACGTATTTTGGCCGGCTGGATCCCGAACCGTTTAATCGCTTCAAAGATTTTGAATCCACTGAAACCACCCGGGGCATTATTGACAAATTTCTTGAAGCCAATTCGGAATATCCGCCGTCCCTTCTGGAAGAGCAAGGGACTGTGCCGGCCGACTTAATGGCAAAACTGGGCCGTAACGGTTTTTTCGGCCTGACGATTCCCAGCGAATACGGTGGGGTCGGACTCAGCCTTAACCAGTATCTGCATGTCGTCGAAACTTTGGCAAGTCAAAATATGTCCCTGGGGATCCTTGCCCTGGCGCATCTTTCGATCGGCATCAAAGGGATTGTGCTCTTTGGCAACCAAGCGCAGAAACGCAAATATCTGACTCCGGCTGCCAGCGGTGAAATGATTTTTTCGTATGCGTTGACCGAGCCCCAAACCGGATCAGATGCCCAAAACATCCAAACCGTTGCCAGCGAATCTGAAGATGGCCGCTATTACATATTGAATGGAACCAAGACTTACATTACCAATGCCAATTATGCCGGCGGGCTAACGGTATTTGCACAGATGGATCCGGCCCGGCCCGGTTTCATGGGCGCTTTTATTGTCGAAACCGACTGGGATGGTGTCAAAATCGGCAAGGATATGCCCAAAATGGGGCTAAAGGCCAGCTCCACGGCCGCCATCCAATTTAAAGATGTCAAGGTTCCCCGTGAGAATTTGATCGGGCGGCCTGGTGATGGCTTTAAAATTGCGATGGTGATCCTGAATTATGGGCGCATGGCACTTGGAGCGGCATCGTCCGGCATGATGAAACAGTCGCTGGCGGATATGGCCGAGCGCTCCGCCGGCCGGATGCAGTTTGGCGTTCCGATCAATAAATTCGAGCTGATTCAGGAAAAAATGGTTAAAGCCAAAGTCCACGGCTATGCGGCCGCTGCCATGACCGCCTTCACCGCCGGAATGCTTGAAGCCAACCCCACCGCTCTGGTGGCACTGGAAAGCTCGCATTGCAAATTGTTTGGCACCACCCGGGCCTGGGATACCATTTACGATGCCCTTCAGGTTGCCGGTGGCTCCGGCTATCTGACCACCCAGCCCTATGAAAATCGCATGCGCGATTTTCGGGTGGCCACGATTTTCGAGGGGACAACCGAAATTCATTCGATGTACCCGGCTACATTTGCTCTACGAACGCTTGGCAAGCGCTTACAGGCGCAGACATCCAGCAAGCTGCGTGTATTGATGACGCTGATCAAGGCGATGTTTCGGCGCAGCAACTGGTCTCTGGCATTTAATGACCCAAAGATGAACCGCGCCGCCCGTTTTGCCAGATCAAGTGCGCGTCGGATTCGTTTGATGATACTGGCGGGGTTCTTAATCCATGGACGTTCCATATCGCAAAAGCAATTTTTTCTGCGTCGCATCACCACCTTGAGCCTTTATCTTTACGGCATCATCACGATGTTGGCCAAAATTGAAGCCGCCCGAAAATCCGGTCGCAGCATCTCCGCCGACTTAGATGTGTTGCTCTATTTTCTTGAAGAGGCCCGCCAGGCGCGCAAGCTCAATCGGCGGCTATTTGCCGTCCGCCAGGAACAGTTGCACCATCTAATTGCATCTGACATTATCAGTGGCAGAAAGCAGACAAACGCATATTCAGATGACATGGTGGGCGGGATGCAGGGGGCGGAAGTGTCTTAAGAAGCCAATTGAAAGTTATCTTAAAAATGCATCTAACGCCCAAGTACTGCGTTTCCCCGATAAATCGGGACCACACATCTATTTTTATGAAGATTAAGATGTGCGTAAACCCGATTCAAAATGTTCGAATATCGCGGCAAGATGCCGCTCCCACCCATTATTGTGGATCTTATTGAATTCGATGACACTGATTATTACCTGGAGTGGGAGTGGCTTTTAGCCACGATTTTTATGCTCCACTTTTGAATCGGCCTGCGACGAGCTCAGCCGAGTCGTTTTTGCCTTGTCCTCGGACGTTATCTACTATTTTTAAGATAACTTTCACTGTCATTTTCTAATAAAAAAAACCAAATTAAAGTGGGTTGAACATCATTTTTTTTAAAGAGTTTGCTGTTGGCGGGCTCAACAGGCTCAACGGGCTTAACCGGATAACCGAGTGATCGAATGCTTGTCGGCCGGCCGGTTGCCTGATGCGTCCGTGGTTGCAGGCAAAGACAGTGATTATTCATTTACAGGTAAGGATTTAATGGTTATCATGATGAGGTTGATCGATAACAGGTAACGATTCATGCGGACGAGGCCCAAGCGGGCTGAAGGGAGGCAACGATGAATCGATTTCATATAAAAGCCGTCATCCTGGTATCATTGGGATTGGCCGCTTTTTTGATACCAGCGGCCAGTGCGGATATTTACTCCTGGATAGATGAAAACGGCGTGCGACATTTTACCAACCAGGCGCCGCCGAAACATGCCAAACTCCTGATTAAATCGCCTGAAATTTCGCATGATGATGAGGCGCATGAACGCCGCCTGGAAGAGGATAGGCTCGAGCTGGCCAGACAGGAACTGGCTGAAAGAGAAGCCTTTCTGTTGCAACAGCAGCTGGAAGCCGAAAGGCGACTTGCGGCTGCCAGTGCCCGCGCCGAAGCGGCGTTACAGCAAGCCGACCAGATCTTGCAGGAGGCTGAAGCTGCAGCGGAATCCCATAATAACGACAGCTGGGGCAGTTATGGGTATTATTATCCCTATTACCGCATTGGCCATAGAAGACACTATGTAAGCCATTATCGCCATAAGAACCTGCTTCGCAAGCACCCTTATAAACACAGGCGGCATCCTCACAAGTACGGGCACAATAAGCACAAACGGTATTCCTCCAAATACAGGCACACTAACAAGCACCGCTCAAAAGAAAAATATCATAACCGTCACTATCGCAGCCCCAGCGGCAGAAGCCACCAGTCCCTGACGCGAGGTCGTTACACATCTCATCGCGCCAGGTCTGCGGCCTTTCGAGGGCGTCATGGTCGTTTCTGATGGCTAACCGATATGATTATTCTAAAGTAGGGATGAAGCAAACGCTTCCCGACCGGCTGTTATTTGGGCTGTAAAAAATCCTGAATATTGATAATCTTCTGGCCGGAACTGAGGCTGCCCTTCATTTCAGCGGCAGTACCTCTCACTTTTGCCTTTCTGATTTGCTTGACCACGGCCTGAAGCTCCGCATTGTTTTGGATCAGCTGCTCAATTTGCACATGCAGTTTTTCCCAGCTGGCTTCCAGGTCCTCGGTGCTGAGCTCAAAGCCACCCAGTGCCCCAAGCAATTTCCCAAGGTGGGCTAAAATACCAAAATGGGTGGTTCCCTGCAGATAGTACGGGCAGTGACACCACAAACTCATGCAGGCAACATTTCTTTTCGCTCCTTCTGAATGGATGATGGAATGAATGGCGCTGGGGCCCTGATAGGTAATTGAATTTACACCCTTTTTTTGCAGAGCCGACGCCAGGGTCGTATTGGATGAGATTGCTGAAATGACTCGATCCGTGTGCAGCACGTGATCGTACATACTGCCCATGGTGATAACGGTTTCGATTTTTAGCTTTTCACAAATATTGTAAAATTCATTGGCAAAGCCGACCCAGCTAAGGTGGGGCTCATCGGCCTGCAAAATCACCAGATCGGGTTGATCGGCTGCCGTGCGCGCGGCATAAAAGGCACCTTCAGGCGGTGAAAAGCGCTTCAAGACCCCATCTTCGATATGCACCACCGGTCTCAATTCATCATAGCGGTAATAAACATCAGCATCCATGGCGGCAAATTGCCGGGCTTTGAACGACCGAATCAGGTAAGCGGTCATGCCGCTTGAAATCTTAAGCGCGTTGCCCCAGCCGTCAAATCCGGCAATTAACACCGGATTTTTCAAATCAGGTAATTCCTGGATGTGGATGCCATTTGGACTCATGGGTGCAATTTGACATTCGTGTTTCAAATTGTCAAGCTGGACAGTCGCTGCGGGGAAAACATTGCCACAAAGACTCAAAGACACAAAGATAAAAATACTAAATTTGATTTTACGAAAACAATCTTTGTGAGCTCCGTGTTCTTCGTGGTGATAAAGAACTTAGCGAAATAAAGAATTTGCCACCAAGACACAAAGGCGCGAAGAAAAAA
This sequence comes from Deltaproteobacteria bacterium, assembly GCA_024639185.1. Classification (GTDB taxonomy): domain Bacteria; phylum Desulfobacterota; class Desulfobacteria; order Desulfobacterales; family JAHEIW01; genus JAHEIW01. The sequence goes on from JAHEIW010000006.1 coordinate 49,581, forward strand.
CACTATTTTTTTTATGAGATCTTTTTTCTGAACGTCGTACCTTTGTGGTGATATCAATATGCCATATTTCTCATTTTTTTGATTTAATTTGTATATTATCTCTTCGGGTCTTTGTGTCTTAGTGGCTAAACCTGGATTGAAAAGGAGGATATTAAATTGAATTCAGACCTGCCCGACTGCATTGAAGTCAACCCATCCGGTGATCCGGCAGCAACCGTTATCTGGCTGCACGGCCTGGGGGCCGACGGCCATGATTTTGAAGCCATCGTGCCTGAGCTGCATCTGCCGGACTCGCTTCCGGTGCGCTATATCTTCCCGCATGCGCCCATGCGGGCGGTCACCATCAACGGCGGTCTTGTCATGCGGGCCTGGTTTGATATTTTTGATGTGAATCTGGAAGCGGATTCAATCGATCATGATCAGTTCCTTGAATCGACCGGTATGCTCACGGCTTTGATTGAAAAAGAATTGCAGTCCGGTATGGCTTCTGATCGAATTGTGCTGGCCGGCTTCTCCCAGGGAGGGGCGGTTGTGCTGCATGCCGGCCTGCACTATGAAAAAAAACTGGCCGGCATTCTGGCCATGTCCATGCATCTGCCCACCGTAACGCAGTCGGCCGCGGAATTCAGTTCGGCCAACCGACAGGTGCCCATTATGATGGCCCATGGTCAATCGGATCCCGTCATTCCGCTGCCCAAAGCAGTTGAAACCCGGCAGGCCCTCGGCGATCTGGGGTTTGCGGTCGACTGGCATGAATATCCCATGCCCCATGCGGTTTGTGCCGAAGAGATTGAAGATATTCGCACCTGGATACTCAAGGTATTAGCCTGAGATTCCCATAGTGAGCTATTCAACAACTATACTTGGTTTTAAATGGAGGGCGTATATTGAATTGATTTAATTGTTTTAGATTCGATCAAGTTATCCACAAAATTTTGAAATAGTACATAACCAATTAATATTAATAGAAATATAAGCGTTTGTTACGGGTACATAGCCGCAAACTAATATTCTGTAACTTTAAATATTTCATCAAATAATCCAAAAATCGGCTTTATAAGATGACGGGTCTATTGCATTAAGACAGAAATGCCATCAGCCTTTTGGATGCCTTGCGAAGATGGATAGTAAGCTGTTTGCTTGCAGTATCAATATTTCGTCTTTTACACGCGTTGAATATGGCCAGATGTTCTTTCTGGGAAATATCCTGCATGGATAGCCGGTCGAGATAAATGATCAAGTAGCGTGTTACGTTGTTGTGAAGCATTTCAATTGTATTCAACAATCGGGGCATTTGGGATGCCTGGTATAGTGTCGCATGAAACTCCCAGTTCAGCTCACTCCATTGGGTACGGTCCTTTTCTTTTTCAAGAATCTCTAAAACACTTTTGGCCCGGATAAAATCCGCTGAACTCAAATTAGGAATCGCTCTTTCAAGAGCTTTGGTCTCCAGCGCAATGCGCATGGTGAATATTTCATCGACCTCGTTAGCGGAAAGCTCGGTTACTACTGCACCACGGTTTGGCATGAAATTGACTAATCCCTCTGCCTTCAGCTGTACCAATGCTTCACGTAATGGGATTTTGCTGACTCCTAATTTTTGAGCTATATGGTCTTGACGAAGGGGTTGGTTAGCTTTATATCGCCCTTGCAAAATTGCGTTGCGCAAAGCATTTGCAATTAGGTCGGGTGTATTCGCAGGATCTTTCTGAAATAATGATGCTTTTTTATTCATCTTAACCTCTATGTGTCATCACATGTGCTGAATTTTGCTTTGAGCTTGTTAACGGTCATTTCGGACATTAGCCGTTTCGATAAATATAGCTGTACGCGTTAATTGCCGGTACACCGCCAAGATGGGCATAGAGGACCTTCGATCCATCTGGGAAATAATCCTTTCGGACAAGATCAATTAGACCCTGCATGGATTTTCCTTCATAGACCGGATCTGTCATCATGCCTTCCATGCGAGCGCAAAGCCGAATAGCTTCATTAGTCGCTTCTGACGGTATTCCATATGCCGGATAGGCGTAGTCCTCCACCAAAACAATATCATCGGCTGTAATTTCCCGTCCGAGTTCAACCAATTCAGCTGTTTGCTGCGCTATTGAATGCACCTGCACCTTGGTTTGTTCAGGTGTAGCTGAGGCGTCGATACCAATAACATTGCGAGCCCTGCCATCCTTGGAAAATCCGACCGACATCCCGGCATGTGTGGAGCCTGTTACGGTACAGACAATAATAAAGTCAAATTTGAATCCAAGATCGGCCTCCTGCTGGCGAACCTCTTCGGCGAAGCCAACATAGCCGAGACCGCCATATTTGTGCACCGAAGCACCAGCCGGTATGGCATATGGTTTTCCGCCTTTTGCTTTCACTTCTTCCAAGGCACGTTCCCAGCTCTCGCGGATACCAATATCAAATCCTTCCTCGACGAAGTTAATCTCTGCTCCCATCACACGGCTCATCAGGATGTTTCCAACCCGGTCGTAGACGGCATCTTGAAATGGAACCCAGCTTTCTTGAACGAGGAGGCACTTCATGCCTATTTTAGCCGCGACAGCCGCAACCTGGCGAGTATGATTTGACTGAACGCCACCGATCGATACCAGCGTGTCGGCGTTCGAGGCGATGGCGTCGGGGACGATATATTCGAGTTTTCGAATCTTGTTGCCACCAAACGCGAGTCCGGAGTTGCAATCCTCCCGTTTGGCATACAGTTCGATATTGCCGCCGAGACTCTCTGAAAGACGATTTAGTTTCTCAATCGGCGTTGGGCCGAACATAAGTGGATAGCGTTCGAATTTTTTCAGCATCGTAACCCCCCATCACTTATTTTTCATTATGGTTTTTGATTATATCTATTAATATTTAATTTATTATAATAGTATACGAACTTACAAATAATATAATAGTATACAATTTGTCAAGAGTTTTTTACAGTGAAAAATGATAGATTCGGATATATTATCTAACTATTCCAGACTTGCCTAAAATGGTAGGTTACGTACCTGACGCTTTAATACGTGAGATGCCGTACCATAGAGAGTTTGATTTGTTAAGCTAATTAGAACGGGTTTCTAAATTTTTCTCGATAATGTTCAACATATCACGCCCGATTCGTTGGGTGGGGTGTCGCGCCACCATTTCTTCTGCAATACTTCTGGCTTGCTGCAATTTATTTCGCTTTAAATAAAAATCGGCAAGCGCATAAAGGTAATCTAAATTATCCGGTTCCAGCTCCTGTGCTTTGAGCAAAGATGTCTCCGCATCTGAATCTTGCCTGAGATGCTGCAGCAATAATCCGAGATTGTAATGGACCCTGGCCCTATTGGGCAGACCTTTAGCCGCTTGTTTTAAATAATTAGCCGCTTCCGCATACTTTTTCTCTTCCGCCAGCAGCAATCCAAGAGAGTATTGCACCTCGTACATTTCAGGATGGGAAGTTACCACTTCACGCAGCAGTGTCTCAGCTTTGTCATTCTGGCCCATTTGATTGTACATCATGGCCAGGTTGACTTTGGCCGGATAAAACAGATTATCGATTTTAATGGCGGCCTGATAGCTTTCAACAGCCTTTTGGGGCTGTTTCAGCGCAACATAAAGATTTGCCAGATTGTAGCGCCCAAAGGCGAAATCCGCCGAATATTCCATCGATTTTTGATATTCTTCCAGGGAATATTGAAATACCAATTTCTGGACATCATCCAGCCGGGGAGCGGCAATTTCAGTCATCCGCCGGGCCGCTTCTATGCGCACGGCTTTGACCGGGTCGTAAAGCATGGATGTCAGAATGGCAGTCTGACGTTTAGGATCGGTAACATTTAGGTGATCGACGGCCGTCCGTCGAATCAGGGCTTCATCATCCATCAGTGCCAGTTCATATGCCCGGCTGGTTTCTTTGCCGGGGTATGCTGCCAGAAGCGAAAGTGCAGTTGAACGCACGATTACCGGATACAAGGGATCTACGGCCAGTTTGATGAGAATTTCATGCGCATCGGGTGATCTTTTGCGCCCTTCATCAATGATCATACCGTAATGAGCCCTGCGGCCCGGGCCGTACCACTTGGTAATATATTCATCAGACCATTGATCGGTTTTGTCAACATGACAGCGGTTGCAGGCATTGGGGGTGCCCAGCTTGATGCTCAGATCCGGTCGCGGTATTCGAAAGCTGTGGTCTGCGCGGTAATCAATCACCATATAGGGCCGCTCCGGCATATGGCACTGGACACATTCAGCGCCGCTGCCCACATCAAAAAGCACCTTACCATCCGCTGATTTAATCGGCTCCCCTTTTTCCCCCTTGCCCTTGTGAAAGTGGTGGGCTTTGGCGTCATAAATGCTGGCCCGATGGCACTGCAAACAAAGCGCGTTGCCCTCTTTGACCTTTTTGACGCTGTGCACATCATGGCAATCACTACAGCGCACGTTGCGGCGGTACATCTTGCTCTGGGTAAAGGAGCCATAAACATAAACCTCTTCCAGGATCTGGCCATCGGCAAAATACAGCTCAGCGGTCAGCAGACTGGGCAGCATGCTGTCCAGTAGATCCGGTTCGGCATGGGTGTAATCTCCCAGAATCGCGCGACGGGAGTGACAGGGTGCGCACAGCTCTACCTGTTCACGCGAATTCATCCCCTTTGCTTTGACTACCAGTTCGTAATCGGCGGTCTGAGGCCGGGCCATATCCGGCAGCTCGGCCCACTCCACGTGACGCGAACCGGGCCCGTGGCACGCTTCACAGCTGACATCGATTTCCGACCAGGTAGTTTGGTAAGCGTCGCTCTTAATGTCATAGTTCTTTTTCAGGTTGGTGGAATGGCACTCGGCACACATACCGTTCCAGTTCTGGCCGGCATTGGTCCAGTACAGCCAATCTTTTGGATCAATGGAAGTCTCCGGATACAGGTGATACCATTTCTTTTCTTTTACATCCCAGGTAATGGGCAAACATTGCAGGCGCCCACCAGGAAAGGGCACCAGATATTGTTGCAGGGGGTACCATCCGAATGTATGGGTGATTTCAAACTCGCCCATTTTGCCGTCCGGCCCCTGTGTGTGAACAAAAAATTTATCGCCCTTACGATAGAAACGGGTTGTGACACCGTGAAATTCGACAGGCACATTGTTAAAATTACCTAACACTGTCTCATTATTGGCAACATCCATGGCGCGGTCGTGATGGGAATTTTGCCACTTGTCGTATTCGGCCCTGTGGCAATCCATGCATTTTTTGCTGCCGGCAAAAGTGGCGACATACCGAGGTGCGGGAGGACGGGGGAAGTATTTTTCCTTCAGCATATAGGCCGGTATGGAGAGAATGATAACAAGTGTGGCAATCAGTCCAGTTATTTTCCAGTGAGTCATAAAATTTACCACAGAAACAGGGGTAATTTAAATGTATTCCGTTTACCGTGTACCTTGAGTATTAGGCCTTTTTCTTATGATACACCACCTGCTCGACTTGAAATGCGCTGCGCTTTATCGGATTGCGCGTGTCTACTTTTACAATTCTGTTTTCAATGGTTATTGGATAGATATCCAGCGCCCGGGGAGCCGGTGCCTCGAGGACATTGCCGGTGATATCAAAAGCCGAACCATGACAGGGACAGGCAAATTTCATCTCTTTTTCCATCCAGGGGACCGAGCAGCCCAGGTGGGTGCATGTACGCGATATAGCTAGAAACCCGCCGTCTTCCAGCCGCGCCAGATAAAATTTTCCTCTCACAAATGCGGTAACCGAATTGGGTCTAAATCTTTCAACCGCCCCGGCAGTGAAAATTAAATCAGTGTTTTCTCCTGGGGTTTTCGATTTAGCCGGCCGCAGAAAAGCAAATGCCACGGCGACAAATTCAGCCACGGCAACACCACCCAAAATTATCCAGAAGATATTTAAAAATCTTCTTCTGTTTGGCGCAGCTTCTGATTTCATTTCCTCAGTGTTCTTTGACATAATTTTTTTTTGTTAAAGTTGAGAATCCGCTTAATCCTATTATCCTGTCCAATTTTTTTCTTAACACTGACCTCTGACTTCTGAATTACGGCCATATCAGCGCCATTCCCTTTCCGCGAAACCAGATACCGGTGATCGTCAGAATAACAAAGGCCACCACCAATAGGACGAAAACGGATTGAATAGATTCGTTATTTGTCGCTGCGTATTTTTTCTTCACCAGCCAATAAAACATGCTGATACCCGCCAGAACAATGGCTGCCGGCAAAATTCCGTTACTCACAACCGAAGGCTGACCGGGTAGCCAGGCTGCAAAATCAATTACAAATTCATCGGCAATGATTCCTATCGGCGTAATGATAACAGCAGTTAAGGCCGCCACAGCCGTCATACGCCGGCCCCGGTGTGAGGCGAACCACACTCCGGCTGTATCTGTTTGATAATTTAAATAAGGAATGCTAACCAGGGCAATCAACATAAAAACCGGTATGATGAACAGCGCAAACAGCGGGTGAAAGTGCAGAAGCAGTTCCTGGACGCCAGCAAAGTACCAGGGCGCTTTGGTCGGGTTGGGGCTCAGCCCCGGATTAGCCTTGGCTTCCAGGGGAGCATTAAAGATGACCGAAATCGCCATGATAGCGGCGATTAAAACTAAGGCAACGACGATTTCTCTTAAAATCAAGTTTGGAATAGTGGGTACCTTATCATCCTCGCTGTCTTCGTCTTCATCCGGTCTGCGGGGAATGACCAAGCCGCCGGCTTTACGCACCCGCCAAAAGTGCCATGGCATCAAAACAAGAAGACAGGCGGGAATGATGGCTGTATGGATGGCAAAGAAAATGGATATCGTGGCCGGTCCGATTTCGTTACCGCCTCGGATGAGCTTTTGCAGCCATTCGCCAATTCCAGGAACATAATCCAGCATGCCGGTGCAAATCGTAATGGCCCAAAAGGCAAGCTGGTCCCAGGGCAGCAGGTATCCGGTAATATTTGAAGTTAATACTGCCAGAAACATTACCAGACCGATGACCCAGTTGAACTGCCGCGGCGAATGAAATGCGCCGGTAAAAAATACCCGCGAAAGGTGTAAAAAAACGATAATTAACAGGATGTTGCCGCTCCAGTGATGAACATTGCGGATCAGCTGGCCAAAGAGCACATTATTTTGCAGATGAATAATCGACTCGTAGGCGCGGTCGGGAACCGGTTGGTAAACGAATTTCAACATCAATCCTGTAGCAAACAGCATGCACACCAGCACCACGGCCATGCCACCAAGACCCCATGTCAAGGTGAATCGGAGGGTGCGTTGCTGAACGTTTCGGGGACGAAAGTGAAGAATCAGGCTGTTGAAAAAGTTTCGATAACGATCACGATACGCTGGTCTTTGCAGCGTGCCGGGAAAAATGGAATAGCGGATACGCTGGAACAGGTTGAGCTGATCTGGCATGGCAGTATTTTCTTGCATACAGAACGCTTTCTAAAAATCGGGTGAATTGTTAAATATAAACGCAATTCATAGCGCGCAGACATTTGACTGTCAATGCCAGAGCCAAACACGGATAGCGAAATGATAGATTTCGTACACACATCTCAAAATTTTACTGCCTTCTGGCTTTTCAGGTTGTCGCGTTGAGCCCGTTAAAATGAGATGCTCGCGGGGATGATCTTCAACCGGTAAACGGGTTCAACCTTTTTGATATAATTCACAGGCGGATTGCCAGACATAACCCGTCATATTCGGGCGAGTGGTAGGGCAGGTAGGAAAAAAGCGATACGGAGCGCCAATCGGGTTGTCTGGCAATAGCGCGATTAAACCCATCGGCGTCTTTAAACCCAACATTATCGGCCACCAGCAAGCCGCCTTGCCGCAAACAGTTCTGAAAATGCGGCAGTGCGAGCTGATAATCCTGCTTTTCAATATCCATAAAAATCAGGTCAAAGACGGTGTCCAGCTGCGTCAGTTCCTGCATCGCATCACATACTCGCAGCTCGATGCGTTTTTGTAAACCGGCTACCTGAAAATTTTTGAGCGCCTTTTCAGCCATGGCCGCGTCCTGCTCGAGGGTTACGACCAGCCCGTCAGTAGCATCACAGGCGCTTGCCAGGAAAATAGCCGAATATCCGGTGGCCGTGCCCAGTTCGAGAATCCGTTTGGCGCCGCTGATACGGGCCAGGATATACAGCAATTCGCCTACGATCGGTCCGATAATGGGGATGGCGTCCCGCCGGGCTTCTTCTTCCAGTTCCATCAGCAGCGCGCTTCGCTCGGGAACAAACTGCGAAAAATAAGCTTCGGGATTGTCGACGATGGCGGACATGACACCTCCTTGGTCTTGCATTTTGCGCTGGCGCCAAAAGCAGCCACAACGCCAGCCCTTCTATAGTGGTTGTCAAAAAAACGTTCCGATTGCGGAACGTTTTTTTGCTACAACACTTATGCCGTCATCCTTTTTTGCGTTATTCCGAACATTTTTATGACAATCGGTATATTTTACGGTCGGCGCATTTAAAACAGATGTCGCTGGTCGCGCTGAATCTCATCCAGATGATCGATATACAGCTGGACCTGCCGCTTCAGAGCGGCAATCGGTTCGGGGTTTGCCAATTTCCAGCGGTAAAGCTCGCTTTTCAGCTGGCGGCCTTCCAACGCAAGGGCCTCGGTCATCTGTGCCTTAGCCGGAGTCCAGAGTAAATGCGCTTCGCTGGCGGCCAGGTCGATTTTGTTAAATTGCCATTGGCAGTACCGATTCCACCATTTTGACTCAATTTCACCGTTTGCCAGCGCGCCTTCGAAATAAAAATACGTCCATTCCAACTGCGACAGGGGAATGTGAAGATCGCGGGCGATGTCCCGCAGCACCCGCCGGCCCTCGACAGTGTGGATATCAAAAACGACCCAATAGGGAAATTTGGGATACGGTGCCTGACCTTCGCTGATGGCTGGAAACTGGCCGGTAGCGGCTAAATAGGCAGCGGCCTGGATGACCGCTTTGTCATGCGGCAGGCCGACGTTTTTGAAGCGTGCGGCATTGTCGAGCAGCGTTTTTTCTGTTTCGGTTGTTTTCTGCCAGCTGATCCATTGCCAGAAATCATCAGGGCGTCGAATCGCCGAGGCTACGATTTTAATTGCTTTGTCGTCGTCGGTTCCGGTGTATACGGTGTCGTCACCCTGTGAAAGGGCATACGCCAGGTATCCCAGCCCGGTTGCGTCTCGCGCCTTGGCCGCACGGGTAACCTGGATCAAGGCCGCCACTTTGCTATGAAATTTTTTATTGAAAATGAGTTCCGTACCCAACGGCCAGCATTCTTCAAAGGCAATGATTGCTGTTTGGGAGCGGTACCAGTTCTTTTCTTTTGATCCAAGGGATTCGAGCAAACTGCTGGTGGTAAAGACCAATTCGACATCACCGCGTCTGACGGCCTTTTGCAGCAACGAACGATAACGTTTTTCGATTCTTGATCGGCTGGCTTTCATTGCGACGGCGCTGTTGGTAGGTTTCAATCATGGCTATCACAATCTGGAAGATATTTCAAAGAGATGTTTTAAACCAAAGCAGGAAAACCCTCGCTTCAAGTGATCCGCTATCTCTCAAAGCGTTGCGTTTTCAATATCCGGTCGCTGGATGCATCATCCGACCGCCGGTGGAACAATTATAAATAAATATGACGGAGCCAAACGAACTCCGCAAATGTACAATATTCAATTTTAATTATTCAATCATCTATTTACCGCCGCGAAAACCCGGTGCTTCGGGTGTCAGAACGGCTATTTCGTTTTGCTCTTCGATGATGATGGTGGTCCATTGTTTGCTTGAATACCAGACGCCCAGCTGCTGGCCATTGTGGTCCAATATGCGAGATCCATAGGGCGGATAGCCGTAGATCGTATCCATCTCCCGAACCCAGTTTCTGAGCATGGGCACGGTGGCCTCAACTTTTTTCCACAAGCCCTTGCGCAGTTTGTATCGGCTATCAATGGCGATGATGGCGTAGGGAACCTGTCCCCAGCCGCTATAGTAGTATTGGTGGTCGGGTAAGATTTGATGGGTTTCAAAGGTCTTGGTAATTTCGCTGCTGCGTTCCAATTTGCCGTACTTGAGACTGATTCCGCCCGGGAGCTCCAAATCAATGGCCCCGCTCAGCGCAGGTAAAAGCGCACCGATGGCGATCATTAGCACCATTATTCGGTGAAATGTTGGAGTTCCCTTTTGCATCTATATTTTCCCTTCCGCTTGTGTCAGTCAAATCCGGTACGACTGTATTAGATAGTTTGCAGTCGTTCAGCTGGCTTTCGGTCAGGGCATTTTAAAGCAGCTGATAATTCGTTTGATCCCGATTCAGTTTTTGTGTAATTCCTATACTAATACGATATATGTGCATGTCAATTTATAGGGTTTGTTAATACCTGAATTTTGCACGAGCCGGAGACTTTCATATGCAAGGCATTTAAGGGCGAGGCGATAGTCAACTATGCCTCGGCTTTAACCCGCCCGCCTCGCCTGAGCGGCCCACGCCCGCCATGCGAGACCGCAAGGCGAGGCGGGCGGGTTGCGATGGCGGGCAGGTAACGCAGCAGATGGAAGCCTCCGGCTCGCTCGCTGGGTGAAAATTAATGAGATAAAATGATTTTTATCCTTTATTTTTTGTTGGTATTTTGAATCAGTCCTATAATTTGTTTAGCCGGCTGTATTTTAGTGCTATCTCAACTTCTCATTAATTTTCATGCAAGATTCAGGTAACAACTGTTAAGGAATTTAGGCGCATGAATTATCTGGCGCATCTTTACCTGGCTAAAGATTCCACTGAATCCATGATCGGCAGTATTCTGGGCGATTTTGTCAAAGGCAGCCGAAAAGAGCAATATCCGGATAAGATCAAAAAGGGAATCGAGCTCCATCGCCAAATTGACAGCTATACCGATTCCCACCCGATGACGCAGGCCAGTCGAAGGCTTTACCGGCCGCCGTGGCGCCGGTTTGCCGGCATCATCGTAGACCTGTGTTACGATCATTTTTTATGCCGTCACTGGTCGAAATATACGCATACAGCCCTGACACCATTTATTCTAAACGCCTATGAGATATTGAAAACCCATCAGGCGATGCTGCCCGAACGCCTGCAGGCGATGATCCCTTTCATGATCCGCGATGACTGGCTGGGGTCCTACCGCGATTTAAGCGGTGTTGAGCAGGCCTTGCAGCGCCTGTCCAAAAGGGTGACCCACGGTGATCTTCTGGCCGGTGCCATCGCTGAAATTAAGCTTCATTACCCGAGCCTGGAGTCCAATTTTCTAAGCTTTTTCCCTGACCTCATCCGTTTTGTTAACCATATCAAAAACAGCGATGATTGAGATACTTCCAAAATTATCCGTGAGGCATCATTTGAGCTTGTAGCGGAATGAATCATCTGCGACTGCATCGTGCAAACTCACGCACCCTAATGCATTCAGACAGTGCACGATTCCGCTACTGATAATTCATTTCGCTTTGATCACTGAATGCGCAGATGGTTGGGCAGAAAAATTCACCGATCCTTCATATAATCAACGCTCAAGTCCGCTCAGCTTTTCAATCGCAATGCCGGCCATGAGGCGGTGACCGGCTTGATTGGGGTGCAGGCCATCATCCAGAAAGTATTTTTCGATAGGATGACCGGCATCATCTAAAAAGGGGTTGTGGAAATCCAGACAGGCCACCTCATTTTGCGCGGCGGCCAGCTCCAGAGCTTTGACCAGCACATTTAACTGTGCCACAAAGCGCGCATAGCCGCCCTCAGGTTCGGCGAAATCCTGCAGGCGCGCTTTCTCCATGAGGATAGGGGGGGGTAGGCCCACCAGGGGAATAATGCCATGGTGGTCGGCCTGACAGGTCATTGTAAAAATATTGGCCTGAATTAACTTCAGGTCCAGATCCCACCACAGATCGTTTGTGCCGCCCATAATCAGGACCCAATCGGGGTGATGTTCAACCACCTCAGGGTAAAAGCGGCTCAGCAGCCCGGCGGTGGTGTCCCCACCAATACCGCTGTTGATAACGTTGATCTTCATTCGATCGGCTACCCTGGAAGGCCAGATAGACGGACGCTCCAAATCAGAAGCTTCTGTGAGGCTGTCTCCGTGGCAAATCAGTGTCTTGATTGCTTGCTCCATGTGCCTAAAAGTCGATAAGATTTTTTTCACCACAAAAGCGCGAAAGGACCCCGGTTAAACTGTAAAATGGTTTAACAGGGCAGGCGAAAACACGAAATATGAAAACAAAATTTCGTGCTTTTCAATTTTTGTGTTTTCGTGGTGGTTTAAGTCATTTGCGCAACTTTGAAATAAAGTCCCTGGCCTGCTGCAACAGCGGTTTGCGAATACGGACCTTTAAATACAGGTCACCCGTCCGACCGCCGCCTTTACCGTCTTCGCCCATGCCTGCCAGCCGGATTTGCTGATCGGGTTTGGTTCCCGCTGGAACTTTAACCACCAGTTTTTTATTTTTTTTGCGTAAGTAGTAGGCATACGGTCCACCCTGACGGGCAAGCTCGGGATCCAGCCAGACCGTATCGTGGATATCGGCACCGTCTTGCGGAAATTCAATCCCGCTGAATTGCTTTAACAAAAAGCGGGTGAGTTTACCGGCTGCGCCCTGCAGGGGATGGCCGCCCTGACTCATTTTGCCGTTCTGGCGGGGTGTCTTAAAATAATAGCTGCTGGCGAAAAATCCGGGTTTGCGAAACTCATATTGCCGGTACGCCTGCCCGTAAAATTCTTTGAAAATTTCATCAAACCCTCTGAGTCCAAATGCCCGGGCCATCTGCTCTAATATCTGGTTGATATCGGAACCGCTGAAAATATCCTGATCGGAGTAGGTCTGCCTGAACTGGCTGTAAGCCGATGAACCGAATTGCTGGCGCAGGGTGTCGTACTCGCGACGTTTGTTTGCGTTCGACAGGACGGCATAAGCCTCGTTAATGCTTTTCATTTTTTCGGCGGCTGCCGGATTCTTATCGTTGCGATCCGGGTGGTACTGGAATGCAAGTTTGCGGTAAGCATCTTTGATCTGTTTGGCGCTTGTTTTCTGGTCTACGCCCAAAATCTGATAATAGTCATTTTGTGACATACGGGTTATCCATATTTTTACTAACGGGTCTCAGCCCCTAAAATTAAACCACGTAGACCACGAAGAAGACTAAGAATAGGTTCATGTAAAACTTCGTTAACTTCGTGTTCTTCGTGGTAAGAAAGCTGTTGGAAACTCAAAAAATCGGCAAAAAAAGGGATCAAGATAAATCTTCAAATTTCTGTGATGAACGTCAACTGTTTTGAGTTAACTTGGATTGATAGCGTTTGGCATCACGACAGCCGTCTTTATTGCCGAGTTGACAGGCGGTATTGGCATTTTCAAAGGCTTTTTGAAGGTCTCCTTTATTGAAGTACACCCGGCCGCGCATGTAGTGGGCCCAGCCGTTATCGGGGTTCAACTCTATTGATTTATTCAGATGACTCAGGCTTTCATCAAATTTATTGCGGCGCATAAACAGCCAGCCGAGATTGTCATATGCCGGGCTGTATTCAGGGTTGATTTCCACCACGCGATTCAAATCTGTTATGGCGTTGTCAAATTGCTCCATTCGAATGTAGGTACGGGCCCTCCAGAAATAGGCTTCATAACTTTGCGGATTGCTCTCAATAGCCAGACTCAGTTTATCCAGCGCTTCTTTAAGGCGATTCTCTTTGTAGTCGTCATAACCCTTGCGCAGGTGCTTTTGAGCCCGGCGGGCCTGTTTGTTTTCGGGCCCGCGCTCTTTTCTAATCTGCCCCCAGACAGATTTGCCGTATTCGACAACGTCATCGGCCAGTTCGGTAATCTTTTTCAGCGGTTGATTGAATGTGTCCAGCTTTATGCCCAGGGAAAGGTAAAAACCAATGACAATCAATGCGCATAACACCACTGCAAAAACTCCGAAAGCCAGATAATCTTTACGGCCTTTGTCCAACGGCCGGGTGGTCAATACCGGAGACAAATCATATTTTGGCTTGCGGCCGGACGCGTGCGGTGCGGCCGGCACAGGATGCGCTTCGGTGAGCACTTCAACCCGCCCGGTCGCCTGCTCGATATTCAGTTTTACACCGCAGCTGCGGCATCTTGTCTGGGTTATCGGCGCAACCGTGCTGTCCGCGGGAATATCGCCGGCGGTTTGACACTGCGGACATGTAAACTTCATATCCATCTCCCTTTAAGCTTGGCCGGTTGCGCCGGCCGAAAGTCCCCCTGAAACGGGATTTAGCCAGTTGCGTCAGTTGGCATCGGAAAACGATCTGGTTTGATTTTATCCTGACGACCGGCCAACGGGCTCAGCCCCTTCTTAATATAACACGCAAAATACGGCTTGTCTTCATTCTAAGTGTTCAGCTGTTTCTGACGGCGGTCTGAAATCAGGGTCGTCTTTTTCCTTCACCAGATAGATCGCGGGCAGGCTGATGACGGTCACCAGACCTTTGACGATGATGTTGGCCAAAAAAATTGACCAGACCACCGTATGCGGCAGGGTGGAACCAAATGCCAGCCAGCAAAAAATCAGGCTGTCAATGGGGATACTGACTGCATTGCTGGTGAGCACCCGTGCCCACTGGTATCGTCGCGTAATGCGTGTCACCCAAAAGTGGTATACTTCTGTATCAATGAGCTCGGCGATGACTTCTGCTATGATGCTGGCAATAACAATTCGCCACACGGGGCCCAGAATGCTCGCAAATTCGCGGCCCAGCCCCCAGGCAGCATCCTGGGGCAGCCAGGCGGCAAATTGAAAGAAAGCGGCCATAAACAGATTGATGCCGGCTGCCAGGAAAATGACGGTGCGGGCAACCCTTTTCCCGAGCTGTTTATGGACCAGGTCGCGAATGGTAAACGTCAACGGATAAATAAATGTCCCGGCGTCAATACTGAAGCCTGCGATGCGGGCAATTTTAAGGCTACCGATATCCGAAAGCAGCTGGGCGGCAATATACACCGCAATAATCGCCACGGCCGAGGTGGCTATGGGGGTGTTCGTGCCGGACTCTGATATTTTTGTATCCATGCAAAATTCAGGTCATCATTTCACGGGGCAAGTCAAGACTCAGCAAAGCGGGATATGACCAGCCAGGCTTTGGCGTCAAATTTAAGAGTTGTATCCTCTAACAGCTCCTGCGCTTCTGCAGGTGAGACCAGCAGAATTTCAATCAGCTCGGAAGCTGTATTTCCTCTGTTTGATGGCGCGCCTTCGCAGTCCACATACACCATGGACACGGATTCGTCGGTCATGCCGGCGGACGAATAAATCGGCGGACTGATATTTATAAATCGTCTGACGGTTAAACCGGTTTCCTCCATCAATTCGCGACGCGTGGCCTGCTCGATCGTTTCACCCTGATCGAGCAGTCCGGCGGGGAAGCCGTATTCATAGTCATTTAACGGCACCCGATACTCGCGCAGGATGACCATTTTGTTTTCTCTGGCGTGAAACGGCACGATCACCACCGCATCCGGCTGTCGGTAATCGCCGCTGACGCATTTGGGTTCTTTTTGGCGGGTTACAACCTGCCAGGATTTTTCTTCCCCGGTTCTGGCAACATAGTTAACATCAAATAGATTTAACCAGCGCCCGGCGGTGCGTTTGTTCGAGCCCTTAATGTTTACCTTCATGGGGTCATTTGGCTTTCGATATTAAGATTTGATTTGTTAGACAGTCCCGGCTGTTTTCGAATTGCAGCAGTCAGGATGGCATGAGGCCTGTTGTGCGAAGCAAAAGGGCCCAGTCTTCAGCCAGCATGTCCTGAATCTGTAAGAAATCGGCTTCACTCAGATGATCAAAGCGCTTCCGCGTTTGCAAATCGCCTTTTACCGAAGTAATTCCAAACGGCTCACATCCTATAATAAAACCGTATCCCTGTCAAAGCGTGGCATTGGTTCTAACGAAAGCCTGGTTGGGGGCCAACCTGCCGATTAATTTAAATTTACAGCAATAAAACGGGCTAAAGTATATGGCCGAAAATGCCGATATTAGAGATTGCTGATTCTTGCATGATGTTGCATGAAATGAGATGTGAAACATAAAGGCGATCATCCGATTGATAGCTAAATACCCATTTTAAACGATTTGTCTGAACGAATTTCTGAAAAAGAGACGCACATAAGATTCGCTTCTATTTTCATATAAAATTCAGGTGATTCGTCAGTTTAGTTCGTTTACACCGAATCGATAAAACAATTATTTCTATAAAGATTGGGCAATTGCGAATGTTTTTGTTAGGGGGCATAAATGGCCACTTCACCGCCGCGCACCGACACATTGGAATCACCATCAGATCGCGACGATAAACGCTGCGGTCAGGATCGACGCACGCATAAATTTCCGAAATTGAAATACCTGCTATTTTCCGGCAGACGGGCCGAAGTTCGCCGTAAGGAAGATTTGCAGCATACGTTCTATTTTGATCGTTATAGTTCGCATCTTTTTGCAGCCATTGTTGCCATCCTGCTGCTGAGTGTTCTGGACGCTTTGCTGACGCTGCATTTGATCGGCAAAGGGTCAACCGAAATGAACCCGGTTATGTCCTTTTTCCTCAGATTCGGCCCCATCGTGTTCATGGGGGCAAAATATTTTCTAACCTGTTTCGGCGTTGTTATTCTGTTGCTGTTAAGAAATGTTGTGCGCAAAAGATCGATTACCCATGCCCAGAATCTCTTCTCATATATTATCGGCGCCTTTACCACTGTCATCGTATGGGAGCTGTATTTAATCTTTTTTGTTGCATGCTAGGTGTTTGAAAAATGGTGAACATTTTTTTCAGGTTTACCGGTTACGCCGGCCGAAGGTCCCCGTGAAACGGGATTACGCCCGTTGAGCCCGTAATAAAGAAAAAACATCTAATCTTGTTTTTAAACCGGCCAACGGGCTAACGGGAAACGGGCTCAACCCAATAATGTTGGATACCTTTTAGGTTTGCTGTATTGACTTTTGATGTACAGCGACTATTATATAAAAAATCTTGCTTAAGGAGCCCTAAATGCCGATTTACGAGTATCAATGCAAGGCCTGCTGTCATTGTTTTGAAGCCCTGATGTTGTCTTCCAGGGATCCTGAACCGGAATGTCCCGAATGCCACTGCGGAGATGTTGAAAAGCTGATGTCGGCAGGTTGCATCAGATCCCAGGGTATCGCCTCCGGCTCGGGCGGCTTTGATGCGCCGGCCTGCAAGCCCTCCGGCTGAGGGATCTAACTTCTCCTTCCTCAGTTTGAGGAAAATCAGCCCGTATAACGGCATCCACCTGTTTTCTTGTCTTCAGATGTAAGTGCCCTCGGCCTGTCGGAAAAACGCGATCCGGTCGCAACCGTAAGCATAAAAGGTTTGCATCCGTTTCCCGCACATAACAGTAAAATTGATATGGAAGCCCTCATTCATGATTGCCTGAAGCCATATCGCGAGCTGGTGGCGATAGTGGATCGCCTTTTAGACGATGTGAGGCGCAAATACCCTTCTGACATCGCCTGCCACAAGGGCTGCAATTGCGGCTGCCGCAACCTGTCGATCTTCCCGATCGAAGCGCTATCCATATTCATGGCGATTCGGCAAATGCCTCCAAAAGCAGCGGCTGCCATTCTACAACGGACCGAAGCACACAGGTTCCAGGATTGTCCACTGCTCCAAGACCGGACCTGCGGCCTGTATCCATTCCGGCCGATTATCTGCCGGACCCACGGCCTGCCGTTGCAGACAATTTACAGAGGACGACCGTCTATCGGCTATTGCCGGCGAAATTTTGTCAATCGGCCGGCCATTCCGCGGGATGCCGTCATTGATCTGGATTGGATCAATAACGCGCTTAGAACCGTCAATGCCGCTCTGGCACAGCACCTGAGCCGGCAGATGCCTGCGCGTCTGTCTATTCAAGCGGCGGTTCAGCTCAGACTCCGCTAAACTGGCTATTTAGTGCAAATTTTGGGTGGGACCCGATACGAGAGGCCGTTTCAAAACCGATTCTAATCAAATCTTCCCTCGGCCAGTTTTGCGTGGACCTCATTGTGATCTTCGGCAGTCGGCGGTGGTTGAACCACATGCAAAATAGCCAGCTCGCTCAATATCAGATCCAGAATGCGATGGGTGCATGCCGTAAAAAACAAAGAAGCGATTTTGTCGGTCAAATGAAGGCCATCAATGCCGACAAAATAATAGCTGAACCGCATATGCCGGATGTGATCATAATTTGACGTTTGATGGAAAAGAAACCGTCGCACGGGCCCTGGAGCGAAAGCTTGACGTCATCGGCAATCGAATCCAAATCAGGCCGCTGCAACCCCGTCACATCCTGTAAAGCAACAATTGTGTGCTGTGTTTTTGCGTTAAGCTGTTTTTCCTGACGCAATGCATCCGCGAGTTGAAATGCACGCCTGCGGATTTCTTTTTGAATCTTTGCTTCTGATCGACTATCCATAAGCCCCCCTTTTTTCACCGGGCAGCAACCCCATCCGGGTTGTTTAATGGTTGGCGCCTGTTTTTGCCCTTGCCCTGCCACTTTGCTTCAAATATATAATAACATAAGGGTTGAATTTTCAACCCTTGCGCAACCGATAACATAAGCGCTTGTATTCGATTAACAACCGGCCGCCGCCAAATCGTATCATGCCTTTGGCGTTTGGATGCTATCTATGCGCAAACGGCGTATCTGCCCCTTTTTAAAATTCTGCACCCGAGAGTATTCAAATGGGAATGAGGAAAATTCGCAGGCGTTTTCAAAAAGCGCTTTCATTTTTGGCAACGAAGAATTCGGGCATCAATTTGACAAGGATCGCTATCCTGGAATCAAATCGCTGAAAATTCATCAGGTGGGCAAGGTGGAGAGCTTGAATGTGAGCATTGCGGCGTCGATTGTTATGTACGAGTACATCCGTCAGCACGGAAGTGGTTTTTAAACCCTCATCTCTTGGCCGATGGCTGCGTTACAATTCGACCCAATATACTCGCGTACTACCGTGTACGCTACGTTTTTGAATCGAATTAAGCCTTGCCCTCGACCAAGATCTAAAGGTTTAAAAGCCACTTCAACATAACTAAAAAAAACGGACGGTTTCCGGTAAATGGGCGACCGGAAATGCCCGTTAGGTTTTTTAGATTCTACTTGCCTTACAGCTCGATGGATTCGCCGGGGCTCATCACGGTTACGCTGGCAGCGGTTTCTTTCTTAACCCGTTTGGCCCAGGCGTGAGGATCCTGTTTGATGACATCAAATGTATCATAATGAATCGGAACCACCTGTCGCGGTTCGATCAGTTTGACCGCGCGCAGCGCATCATCAGGGCCCATTGTGAAGTTATCGCCGATTGGCAAAATGGCCAGATCGATGCCTTCTTCTCCGATTAGCTTCATGTCATAGAAGAGGCCGGTGTCACAGGCGTGATAGATTTTTTTGCCGTCAATATACAACAAAAATCCGCAGGGATTTCCACCGTAGGAGCCATCCGGCAGAGCCGAACCATGCTGGGCAATGGTCAGTTTGACCCTGCCCCAGGGGTAATCGAAGCCACCACCGATGTGCTGCGGATGCGTATTTTCAACCCCCTGGCCGATCAGCCAGTTCTGGATTTCATAATTGGATATGACGATAGCGTTGGTGCGTTTGGCGATGTTAATCGTATCTCCCAGATGATCGCCATGGCCATGCGACACAAGGATATAGTCGGTTTGAATCTCATCGGCCGTGCCGGAAGCCAGCGGGTTGTCACTCAGAAAAGGGTCGATTAACAAACGGCTTTGATCGGTTTCGATCAGAAAGCAGGCATGACTGAACCAGGAAATTTTTATCGTCACAGTGCCCCTCCTTTTTGTTCGCCAGGATACTTATAAGAATTTTTCGATTTTAGCGCCGCTTCTAAGGCTCTGGATGTAAGTGCTGGCTTCAGTATCCATCTTCTGCTTTTTGAGGTGCTCGGAAAGCTGCTCTTTGACATCAGCATAAGCCACTTTTTGAGCGGGCTTTTTATCAACGACCTTGATCAGGTGATAACCGAATTGGGTCTCGACAATGTCACTGGTCTGGTTGGGCTTCAGATCAAAAGCTGCATCTTCAAAGGGTTTGACCATCTGACCGCGCCTGAAATAGCCCAGGTCGCCGCCTTTTGGACCGCTGGGCCCTTCTGAATAGGTTTTTGCCAGCGACGCAAAATCTTCGCCCTTTTTAGCCTTTTTCTGAACGGTTTCGATTTTTTTGCGGGCCTCATCCTTTTTTTCCTGAGGCGCATCAGCATCCACTTTAACCAGAATATGGCTGGCCTTGACTTGCTCGGGTTGCTGGAAAAGCTGCGGGTTGGCATCGTAATACGATTTTGCTTCTTCTTCGCCAATCTTAACTTTTGTTCGCACTTCTTTGTCGATCAATTGCTGGATGGCCAAGCCGCGTTCAATCTGAATCCTAACATCCGATTCGGTAAGTCCCATGTTGCTCAACAGCTGCTCGAATTCCCCTTCTTTGGCGTAGCGTTGCTTGATTTTTTGAATTTCAGCATCAACCTCCTTGACGTCAACTTTGATGCCTTTTTTCTTGGTTTCCTGAAAGAGTAATTCGCGGTCAATCAGGCTGTCCAGCACCTGGTTTTTCATCATCCCCATTTGGGCTTGAGGCACCTGTTGCCCCTGCTGGTTGGCCCGCTTGATGTAAAAATCCATTTCACGATTAAAATCGTCTTTGCTGATGGCAACACCGTTGACAACAGCCGCTTGACCGGCGGGTTCTTTTTTCTCTTCTGCCAGAGCCAGAGTCGATGCCAGCATAAGCGTCATGGCGATCACTATTAAAAAGACCGGCCGGTTGATGGAAAAGTTCATTTAATTGTCTCCTTTAAATTTGGGTAAAAAAAAAGACCCCGAAGCGCCTCTTTTTTCGATTGAATAGTATAAAAAGCAAACTCTGAGAAATACAGGGCGTCTAAATCCAAATCGTCCCAGTTCTATGAAATAATGCTGTTATTATAAAACACTGCTCATAAATTTTCAACCATTGTACTGCACCGCTGACAAATACCCGTGACTTCCGCACCGTTTGACGGCAGTTTTGGCCTCAATCAGCAATAGAAAACTGAATGCAACACGTGCCTTCCTGTAAAGCTGCGGACTCAGAATCTGATCCAAGCATCAATCTTAATCCAATTTTATTACAGACCCCGGTTAGCGGTCGCTGTGGTCATAATCGGATGATCTGTGATACCGGCACCCTTTTTTGAAAAGCGATCATCAGAAATGTCATTGTATTGACCCGCCCCTTTGAGTGTGAAATAATAGAACCCAATTAGGGACTACTGCTTGTTTTTTCATAGCCTTACCCGGGAGGACACGCCATGGAAGCGCAAGATTACATCAACCTGGAAAATGAATTCGGTGCCCATAACTACAAGCCGCTGGATGTGGTTTTACAGCGCGGCGAAGGCATCTGGGTTTGGGATGTTGCCGGCAACAAATATATGGATTGCTTGTCGGCCTATTCAGCGGTTAATCAGGGGCATTGCCATCCGAAAATCAAGGGCACCTTAATCGAGCAATCACAGATATTGACCCTGACTTCCCGGGCGTTTCGCAACGATCAACTGGGCCTGCTGTATAAAGAGCTCTGTGCATTGACCAATTCCCACAAGGTTTTGCCGATGAACAGCGGCGCCGAGGCGGTTGAGACGGTTATCAAGGCTGTTCGCAAGTGGGGCTATCAGGTCAAAGGGGTCGCTGAAAATAAGGCTGAAATCATCGTGTGCGAAAATAATTTTCACGGTCGCACCATCACCATCGTTGGTTTCAGCACGGACAGATCATCCCGCGAAAATTTCGGTCCCTTTACCCCCGGATTCAAGATTATTCCTTACGGTGATAGTGATGCCCTCGAAGCGGCTATTACCCCGAATACGGTCGCTTTTCTGGCAGAGCCCATCCAGGGTGAAGCCGGTGTGATCATCCCGCCTGATGGCTACCTGCGCAAAGCCAGATCGATCTGTTCGCAAAACAACGTCGTTATGATTCTGGATGAAATCCAGACCGGCCTCGGGCGCACCGGCAAGCTGCTGGCTGAAGCGCATGAGGGGATCGAAGCCGACCTGACGCTGATCGGCAAAGCGCTTTCCGGCGGTTTTTATCCCATTTCAGCGGTTTTATCCAACAAGGAGGTAATGGATGTTTTGCGTCCCGGGGAGCACGGCAGCACTTTTGGCGGCAACCCGTTGGCCTGCGCTATTGCCCGAACAGCGCTCAAGGTTTTGGTTGAGGAGGGTATGATTGAAAATGCCGCCCGGATGGGGGATTATTTTTTATCGAATCTTGCCGGCATCAAGGCGCCTCACATCAAAACCGTACGGGGCAGGGGGCTTATGTTGGCTGTTGAAATGACAGATGAGGCCGGTGGCGCCCGCCAATATTGTGAGCAATTGATGGCCCGGGGCCTGCTATGCAAAGAGACCCATGAAAATACGATTCGTTTTGCCCCGCCGCTGGTGATCACCAAAGAAGAAATCGACTGGGCTCTGGAGCGCATCGAAACGGTTTTGAGCTCCGGGTAGAAATGACTGCCAATCCCCATATTTCTTTTGGAAAATTCAACTAATAAGTGACTAAAGTGAGCTAAAGTTTGAAGTGCCTAAAGTTAAGGTATCGCTTGGCTCCATCTTTTAAAAATGATCGTTCGACCCTGAGGCTCTCGACGGGTAGAATTCATTAACTTTAGTCACTTTAGATCATTTTAGGCATTTTAGGCACTTGTTTATGTGAGCATTTTGAACCGAATTGAAGCGGCCATATCATTTCCCGCAAGGCGATATGAATTTTATGGTGCCGGTGTCCCGCTATTTGGGATTTAACCGGCGTTATTATTAGTCCAAAGGCCTATTTGCCGCTCATCCCAAATAGCAGGACACGGTGTGGTTTCGGGACAACTTATCCACATATCGCCTTTCGGAAAATAACATGCCCTCTGTGCTGATCATTCAGTCCGTAATCGGACCCATTTGAAACTAGCGAACCGTTATTAATCAAACGCAATTGATGCCGGTCATGTCAATTTCTTTCAGGCGCTATGATCGGCAAGTTGCCTGTGGCCGGATATATGGGATTAAACCTGCACTGCGATAAAGCCGAAGGTTTCGTTGCCGTTAATCCCAAATATCCGGCCACGATGCGACAGAGGGGGTATTTTATCGGCATAGCGTCTTCCAGAAAATAACATGCCCGGCTTGATTCTTTGATTGAGCTAAACCGCTGCGCACTGTATTTTTGTAAATTAATTGAAGCTAAAATTGTTTTCAAAGTGCCGGATCATGCCTGAGGGCAAGGCTTTAGTCGTCTTAAAAGTGGAGCGTACACGGTAGTACGTGAGCATTTTAAGACGGCTTATAACGCAGCCATCAGGCATTAGATGGGGCTTTGAAAACAATTTTATATTGAACAATAGAGGAAGCCGCAGACAGCCTTCGGGTAAAAAAAGGTGGATTTGGGGGGCATGGTGTAGCCACAGTCACAGACGCGTTTCACATCTTCGATGCCGACGTCATTGGTCACAATCGCCATCTGCGCTTCATGCTTGATAACCGCAGTCATGCACTTTGTAAAGTTTCGCTCATACTCAATTTTGCGGGATGCGTTTTGTTTTTTCCCCGGAATGCCCAGGATCTCCTGGATAATAAAATAATGCGCCACTGTCAGATCCAGCTGCTTTACCTGATCTGGGAAATTCCATTTTAATTCCGGAAGGGCTTCCGATTTTAGTCGCACCGCATATGCATTTTCGGCAAAGATAAGGCCGAATGTCCAGGGTTTGCCTACAATGACCTCGTGAATGTCGTTGGGGTCCGCCACCGGCTTAATGTTAAAGTTTTTTTCAAATTTTTTCATGGTGGTGGTTTCATCGAAATTATTCAACTTTTTGATCAGACGATGGGTAGGCAGTATGCGCAGGTCGCTGGCTTCTGTGTTGGTTAACCACATCAGGTGATAATTGTAGCCCTCTTTGCCTGTATGTTCGGGGTTTGCGCGCATCTGCTGTTTCATATAGGCCAGAGAACCGGCGTAGCGGTGGTGGCCGTCAGCCAGAATGATGCGTTCGTCTTTTAAGCGCTCGACGAAATGCGCAATAATGGTTTCATCCCGGATTACCCCCATGGCATCGATGACCCCCTGGTAATCCTCGGCTTTGCAAAGCGGGTCCTGGATGCAGGCATCCATGTAGGATTCCAATTCAAATGATTCATCGCTATAAAGACCGTGGGTCGGGCTGGCGTTTAGCCGGGTTTCGGCCAGCAATTCGAGTTGCCCGTCGACGGCATCATCCATGACATTTTCGTGCCGTAAAATAATGTTGTCCTGCCATTCATGGACTCTGATCTTGCAGATAAACCCTCTGCGGATATAGGGTTCAGGATCAGACGGCAGGGAAAAATATTGATAATAGACATAAATGCCGGGCACTTCATCCCGTACGATAACTTTATTACGTTTCCATTTCGCTAAAGCAGCAGCTGCGTTTTTGGCTGGATGTTCCCCCCGGGGGATGGACAGATGGATGCTGTTTAACGGATTGCCGTAAAGCGCCTCCCGCTGCTTTTCAGAAGCAACGTCAAACAGCGGAGAGGTAAGCTGCCCGATGTTTTCCAACAATGACGGGCGATACCGCCAAGCTCTGAAGGGTTTTATTTCGGCCATGGTGCAATCAAACTCCGCATGGGCGATCATTGTTAGCAGACGCCTGAATCCGGCGGCTATTGTACGTGTGAATGCGGTTGTATACAAGCACAAAAATAATACGTTCAGATTGGCGCGGGTTTGATTAATTTTAGAGGCAACCTAAAGCAAGCGGTGTGTCTGGCAGGTGGATTCTGATTTTCTTAGAGTAAAAATATGTCAAATAGAGTCAAATAAAGTAAAATGGAGTAAAGATAAGTCAAAAAAAACAGGATATATTTATACCCTGCTTATTCGCATTCAAAGCTTTTAATCCTTATCAGGATAAGTCTCTGTAGGCCTCTCTCAGGTCCATCACCGCTCTTCTCTGCACAAAAGAGAGTCTGCGGCGATCAAATCCACTGCGGCGTTCGGTGCGTACTCTTCTTTCCGGGCCCAGATAAAGTCTATTTTTCTGTCGGCGATCAATGCCGGATCGCGTTCCCCAATTGTCGTGAAAGTACTTAATTGCAGGGACTGCTTCGCGCAACGGTTTCAGTATCGCGTCCATTTTACCACCACCTGGCTGGGTTTCAGCCATTAAATTTTAGCTTCCGTCTCTTGACTAGCCTAATAACTTGGAGGGAAAATACGAAAAGAGGGCAAAACTGGCCTTTGTCCGCTGATTCTTCATTACCGGACTTAGGGAAGCGAAGCAACCTTTTTTTTGATTTATTTACTAAATTGAAGTGAAGTCATTTGACTCATTCTTAAATAAATTAAATAACACCTAAAATTATAATTTAAATTCATTCTGGATATTGCTCAAATCGCAAATATTTAAAGCCGGTTGGATTGAGTATGGTCGGATTTTAGGACGCCACTGCTCTCAATCAGTGCTCAACCCTGAAAGCGCTGCAATTTCAGTCATCATGCGATTTACCACTGCGTCGGCAGCCAAAGACGGGCCTGCAAGGTATGCTTTGCCGAAATTTATGCGAACGCCGGTTCGCCGGCTGCCGGCTATATAAGCGATACCGACCGGTATTAAGGGTAACTCCAGTCGCGACAGCACGAATTTGACCATCCCGGCCTGACCGGGCCCCATTTTATCACGGTAATAGGTACCTTCCGGGAAAATCACGATGCCTTCGCCCTTTTGAAGAAAGGCAATGGCGGCCTGCAAAAACCGCCGGCTTTCAAGGGGTCTTTGCCGGTTAAGGGGTATGCCGCCCAGAGCTGAGATGAACCAATTGCTCACGGCATTTTTAAAGAGCTCAGTTTTGGCGATGTAATAAAGCGGCCGGGGCGTGGCCAGGCCCAGCAGCGGGATATCCTCCCAGCGCTGGTGTTTGACTAACAGGATAAATGCGCTGTCCTCGGGCAAATGCTGCACGCCGCGGGTCTCGAGGCGATAAAAAGGCCAGAGCAATAACCGAGTCAAATATCTGAAAACCCGGAAAAAACCCTCCCTTCGTCCCGGCGGATGCTGCCGGTCGGGTTTTTGCCGCAGCGGCGATAGGTTCACAGCAACTGTGCCTTTTCGTCTGATCGGGCGATTGCCCGGGTTATATCAATCCAGCACTTTGGCAAGCACCTGGGCGCATTTGACCTTGGCGGTTTCAGAGCCTTCCAGATGAAGAATCTTATTTTCCAGATCAATTTCGACCAGCCGGCAGCCGTACTGTTCAACCGTATTTTTTACAATGGTTAGCAGTTGCGCTTCATTTAATTCTGAGGTCATTGATATTTCCTTCGAGTTCCGCCTGCATCGTGTTATTATCCGTTCAAATTAAGAGGCGATTTTAATAGTGGTGAAACGTAAAATAGAATTCAAATATGAGATGTCAATTGCTTTTTTATGCCGGCGGCGTTCAACGTTAATTAAGCCAGAATTGGCAAATGCATATCAGATGCGGGCAAAGGATAGCAAGCGCCTCAAGCCTATTTGCGGATCGACTGATGGTTTGGCGAACGTTAAAAATTCAGCTGGCCTGATGGCTGCCGCACGATCATTCCGAATGGATTTGCTTGCAACTCTATCAATCTATTCTTATATAAAATATCGAAAGCAATATCAAAATAGGAAAACCATATGGAAAACTGGATCCCCTTTGCCGAAGGTGAGTATATCGTCGATCGGGCTTTTATCATCGCACCCGATGAGCGGGCGGTTGCCGTTGATAACGCGGTGATCGAAATTTTTACCACTGCTGGCGGCCAGCGCTATCTGAAAGGCAGCGGCCGCATTCAAAATATTCTGCTGGTGGAGCTGCTCGAAGACAGCGACGATCTGGATCTTATTCTGGATCTGGGAGACGATTTTCAATACCGGCTCAAAAAACCCGAACTTCAATCCGGCAAGTTCTTTGCGCCGGATGCCAAATCATCAATTCAATTCAGACCCTCACAACCCTGGGAACAAATCACCACCACCGAGTTTGCAAATTTGGTGATGCGCGTTAAGTTTCTGGCGACCTAAATCCGGCTTTCTTGTATTCAATGTTGTTGCTTCCAGGGTTTTAGCCCTTCCTGATTGAAAAGTGCGTTTTCGATAAACATATGGGGTCTCTACTCAATAACAGGTATCCATTTCAGTTTCTGAGCCGTCAATCAGGCCTCTGAATTCTGTAAAATCTATTCCATCGCCCGGCGATATAAATAATTGAGGGGTCGGGGAGTTTTCCTTAAATTGACGGCGGAATGAAATATCAGCGACTTGAGCGTGCAAACTCAGGGTTAAGGGAGTGTAGCGAAAGAACAGAATTCAAATAGAAAATAATGGGTTAGACCTAAAATCAAATTTTCGCCGTACCGTGGCTTTGGGGTCATTGCTGTTCTTTCGCAACGCTCCCTAAACCCTTCAGACAGTGCACGATTTCGCTGCTGATAATTCATTCCGTTATTATCAGGGGTTGGATGGAAAAACTCCCCGACCCCTCAAATAATTGCGTTCTATCTAAATGGTTGTATTTATTTTGCGTGGTTTAGTGTGAATAATAGCGACCGGGATGCGTCAATTTTTGCCCCTCAAGGTGTCAAATCGGCGTCCATCTTGGCACAACTATCGAAGGGATTATCTTGTTTAAGCGGGAATAGCACGGGTCTACGTGGTCAGGATGCGGCGGGGCCGTTAATATCCACGCTGGGGGTCAACCACATTCAGCAGGGGCTGGCCGGTCTGGCTGCGCCGGTAATTTTCAATGATTTGCGGGGCCACGGCTCTGGAAAAAGTAATGCTGGAGATGTGGGGTGTTACGGTTATCTTGGGATGCGACCAGAAAGGATGGTCGCTTGGCAGGGGTTCGGTTTCAAAGACGTCCAGGCAGGCACCGGACAGCTGATCGGTATCCAGGGCCGCCAGGAGATCGTCTTCAAGCAGATGCGCTCCCCGGGCCACATTGATGACATAGGCGCCCGCAGGCAGTTTAGCAAATGTGTCGCGGTTTAAAATGCCCTTTGTTTGCGGCGTCAGCGGCAGCATGCAGATCAGGATGCGGGTCTGAGACAAAAAATCATTCAAGGCCTCTGTGCCGGCGAAGCAGTCGACTCCGTCGATGGTTTGGGGTGTTTTACGCCAACCGCTCACCGCAAAACCCAGGGCGATGAGTTTGCCGGCGGCATCTGTGCCCAGCTGGCCCAGACCCATAATACCGATACGCATGTCGGCGGCCAGCAGCGGAATGCGGGGCTGCCATTTTTTCTGAGACTGGTCGGTCCGGTAGTCATCAAACTGGCGGCAGTGGTTGAGAACTGCTAGAATTACATATTCGCTCATCGATTGGGCCATGGAATGTTCCACTACACGCGTGAGGGGCACACCGGCGGGCAGATCCGGATCGGCCAGAAGATGGTCGACCCCGGCGCCCAGAGAGGCAATGCATTTCAGATACCGATACTTTTTGAACTCGCCGGGTGGATGCTGCCAGCTTAGGGCAAAATCAATTTCATCCCTAGCGCCCGTATCGGGCCAGACGCGAATGTCGATTCCCGGTTCCAGCCGCTCAAGGTGTTTGACCCAGGAGGTGACTCTGGTACCGGGTGCGATGATCATCAAGGCCATGTTCAACACCTCCTTTTCTACTATTCATGAACAGGGTTCAACAGCCAGCTTTTAAAATTAGCTCCTGGCCGCTGGCTACTGGCTACTGATACGGAATTTCATGCCAGAGGCCAGAAGCAAGCAGCCAGAAGCAAAAGATGCTGAAACGTGAGCACAGAGCTTTTATTGAATATCTGCCTCAGCTGCTTAATAAAAGTTCATTAAATTTTTGCCGGCTTTGCACCAGCGCCTGGCGGTCTTCTGAAAATATTTCCAGGGTGGCCGTATCGTCGTATCCGCTGCGTTTGATGGCCCGGACAATTTTTTCAAAATCGATGACGCCGCTGCCCAGCGGGATATGATCGTCGCGCTGCCCCAGATTATCACTGATGTGCAGGTGACCGATGCGGTGGCCGAATTTTTCGATAAATTGCAGGATGCGGCGGCCGCCTCTGGCGCCGATGTTGGCATGACCGGTATCCAATGTCAGCTTGAGATCCGGGAAACGCTGCAGGATGTCTACAAAATCGTCCGGCTCAACAAAGGCCCGGCAACGGGGGAACATGTTCTCAAGGCACACACAAAGCCCCTGTTTTTGAGCGTGTTCGATGATGGCCGCCAGACTGTTATTCGCATGCTCCAGGGCGGTCTCTTTGACGTAGATCCCCAGTCCCCCGATATGCCCCGGGTGCAGAACGACCTTGCTGGCCCCCAGCTCAA
Source organism: Deltaproteobacteria bacterium (assembly GCA_024639185.1). Taxonomy (GTDB): domain Bacteria; phylum Desulfobacterota; class Desulfobacteria; order Desulfobacterales; family JAHEIW01; genus JAHEIW01. The sequence continues at coordinate 78,951 of JAHEIW010000006.1, forward strand.
CGGCGACTTCCAGCGAGTGAAACATTTCCTGCAGGGATGCCTGCCGGATGCTGTCGGTCAGGTCGGCTATGGATACAAAGGTTGGCAAATGGCATATGATGGACATGCCGCGGGAATCAAGGCCATTGACGATTTTTTGCATCTGCTGCCGCAGCGTCTTGTAATGCGCCCGGGGCGGGTCCATCGTTAATTCGAGGTAGTCAAATCCCAGAGCGCCAATTTCTGTCAGCTCGTCGCTGACCGGCTTGATCGGAAAATTCATTGCGCCGTATTGCATGGCTGCCTGTCTCAAGTTCAGATGATGGTTCAACCAGGGCCCGATCCATCAAATATTTAGCTGTTAAATCGTTGAATGCCGAAGGCGGCCGGGTCGATATGCGGCCTGCGCCCGGTAACCATTTCAGCCACCAGTTTGCCGGTGCTGGTGGCCATGGAAATGCCCGACATCCCGTGACCGGTGGCCACCACCAGATTGTGATGATCCGGAGCGCGATCGATAATCGGCAGGTCATCATACACCATGGGGCGCATACCGACCCACTCCTCCATTGCCGGATCGGTCAGAGGCGTTTTTAAGTATTCTGCGGCGGCGGTTGTCAGATTTTGAATCCGCTGGGCCAAGATGTCAGAATTAAATCCTGAAAACTCCATGGTGCCGCCCAGGCGAAATCCGTTTTCCCAGGGTGTCGCCACAACGCTTCTTTCATGAAAATAACAGGGCAATTGTGGACAGGTCGCCGGCCGGGTCATTGTCAGGCTGTACCCTTTGCCGGGTTGAACCGGCAGGTCCAGCTTTAATTGCCGGGTCAGCTGCGGCGTCCAGGCACCGGTCGCCAGCACGTATGTGTCTGCCGTGTAGCTGCCGCTGTCCGTCTGAGCCTCTTGAATATGCCCCTCACCGGCTATCAAGGAATCCAACCGGCAGTTCTCCTCGACGGCAACGCCCTGCGCCGTCAGGACGCGCCGCCAGGCCTGCATCAGCTTTTCCGGCCGCAGGTGTGCATCCGTTTTATGGTACCAGGCACCATACATGCCCTTGCGCAAAGCCGGTTCCAGCTGATAGAGTTCATCCCCGATCACGGCAACCGCGTCATGACCATAAGGCTTCAAAAAGGCGTTGGTTTTGCCATACGTTTGCATTGCGGACCGGGATTTAAATATCATCAGAACGCCTTTTTGCGCCCAATCGCATTCTAGCTTCTCGTCATGGAACAGGTCTGCATACAGCGCTCTGGAATGGGTTAATATTTGTTCCCTGGCTTTGATGGCATGCATTAGATGGTTGCGGTTGCACTTGCGGGCGAACTTCAGCAGCCACAAAAAGCGCTGTTTATCCGGTGACAGCTCAATGTACAGGGGTGAGCTCCCCTGCAGCCAGCGCTGTGCTTCATGCCGGATGGCACCCGGGGCGCACAGGGGGATCAGATGGCTGGTTACAATTAAACCGCAATTGCCGTGGGAAGCGCCGGCTGCGATTGTGTCCTGTTCGAGCAGACGGACCGTTAAGCCCGCTTTTGCCAGATAATAAGCACTGGCCAGGCCGATGATGCCGCCGCCAATAATCAGAACGCCGCTGTGTTTTTCCATGAATGGCTGTGTCTCCTTCTGGTTTGAATTTTCTAACCATATGAAAATGAGGCTGGTGTGTCAACTCCGTCCGGTGGCAGGTATGGGGGTCGCCGCGACCGTCGGCGTTAGCTCTGCAAAACGCAGTTTGACTTTTTTGAGGTGACGAATGACCAAACGACGATTATATTCTACACATTAAATTCGCGGTACACGCACAAGAGAGGATCGGGTTATGAAAATAAAATCAAAAAACAGATTCGTGTTAGGGGGGCTGGTCATTTTGCTGTCCGTCGTGTTTTCACCGCTATTGGCACCAGGCCCGGCTCAATCACAGCCAGCTGGCAAATCCGATGTTTACCTGCTGGGAATCATGGATCCGGATGATCGCAAGCATATCTGGGCCTTGCCGGCCGAAGCTGCCGCCGGTATCGGCAGGCAGCTGGCAGCGAAATATCCCCGAAAATCAATCGACGGTGTCATCTTTTACAGAGTTCGCTCCTGGCGCGATACCGCCAATGTGTTGATTGAGGCCCAGGCGCAGCAGGGAGCTCTAATTGTTGAATTAAGCAATCAAATCAAGCGTCTGAAAAAAATTGGTCTGGACAGAAAATTGACTGGTCGGGTGTCCCAGATTGAAAAACGGCTAAATAAAATGACAGATGCGGGTTATCGCTGATGGTGTCGCTTGCAACCGGCGCTTTTCGGATGGCGATACTATGAATATCATTGAAAAACATCTTAAGCTGTTTTTGCTATTTTATATGCTGATCGGCGGCTTTTTCTTTTATTTGATGGGCATCACCATTGATACCATCTTTGTCCCGACGATCGAGCAACCGGAGGGGTTTTGCGAGAAATGGACCGAAAGGGCATTCCGGTGGCACCGTGCACAGGATTGTGTGGAATTTAGCAACCAGCTTGAAGAGCTCAAATACAAACATAACAAACGCATGGAGAAACGATCGGCCCGCAAGGTCCTGTTTCTCTTTCTGCTGGCCACCGGCATTACCTATCTGTTGATGGTTTTAAGACCCACACTGTTTTTTGAAAAGGGCAACTATTTAAGGTACACCACCGGTATCATCGCCACCGCGGTTTTAATGGGGGTTGTGCTGGGATTTATGATGCCCATTATTTACCAGGCCTTGCTGCCGCCGCCACCGGATTGGCTGCCGCAAGAATTGATGGAAATCCGGCGGGCGCGGACGGAACTGATTTTAAATGAAATCGCCGCGAGGGTTCAACTGGCGTCCCAGGAGGGAAAAGGCCCCTAGGTCAATGGCCTTAACGGGGACCGATAAACGAACGCTCTTCATCCATGAAATCAATTGCTTTCTGCAATCGGCGCTTATCGAGGGGAAAGACGGGATTTTTAAAATTATCAGCAAAGTCTTCTAGCTGGGCCTCGTTCACCTGTCTGGACAGAGGCGTGTAATATAAGGCTAATTTCATATTATTCCGGTTTTCATAGGTTTTCAGCTTAATTTTAGTTTTCTCAGATTTCCATTGATAGGTCGTTTGTTGCTCGGGGCTGCCCATTGAGATTCTGGGCACACCGAATTTGCTGTTGAAACCCCTTCTGAGATGGCTGAAAACCTCAAGCGTTCGAATGTTGATGTAAACGGCAAAAAATTGATTTGTAAATGATCCGTAGAGCACTTCCGGTATTTTGACGTCATCAATGGTGAAAATACGCTCAGGATTGGCAAAATAGGTGACATTTAAATTTTCGCCAATTTTTTTAAACCCGTTTAGTTCACTCAGATTGGCTTTCCATTCGATCCCAAAGAAACCATCCTTCAGTTCAGCAGCGGTTGCACTGCTGCTGAGCAGAAAGAGGGTCGCAATAACGATCAGAAAAAGCGGCTTGCGCATCGTGTTATCCTTATTGAAATTACTGAAATTAATCACTTCGAACCATTTTAGGGTATATGCTTTCAGACCAATAGTCAACAGAACTGAAGCCATTTGATTCGTTTCAGGCCCAATCTCACGGCAGTTCTGACACCTTAATCTGTCAAAAGCTTAAAGACCGGCAGGCTGGAAAGCAGTGAGGTCAAATCAATCAGAAAATTGATTGCGCTCTGGCCTTCCTGCCTCCTGGCCAATAAGTCCTTTGGGTTCCATTTAACCGGCTAAAAACCGCTGCCAGGATGGCAAAATGATCCAGTGACATATTATGGCTTGAGCAGTTTTTTCCTGGCTAGAAAAAATTCTTCGCGGGTAATGAGATCTTTCTCAAACATATGGGCAAGCCGGTCGAGTTCCCGAATCCGGGCAGCATCCGGATCTTCCAGCTGATGTCGCGGGGTGAGGGTATCAGCAGTCTTATTTTCGATTGCTAAAGAGGTCCCGGGTTGACCCAGCTTCAGTGAGGCGATTCCGCCTAAAAAACGAACCTCAACGCTTCTGTCTTTAAAGATAGCCGTCTTTTCGAGGTCTTTAAGCGTCTGTTGACCTCTGGTTTTAATGAACCGGTAGCAGAAGTATGCCGAGGCGATGAGCGCTAATGTTACCCCCAGAAAAATCCAGAGCATATACTGGGATAGGCCGCGAAATAAAATAATGACGATCCCCAGGCCAACAATAAACACCAGATGCAAAAATAACGGCTCAACTTAAACCGGATGTCCTGCAGGTGTTCATTATTGCACGTCAGTCGAAAAGACGCTATATTGAATGATATAACAGCGTCCAGTTTGCTTTTTGACTCCTCAAAA
>JAHEIW010000406.1 GCA_024639185.1 Deltaproteobacteria bacterium
GGGTTTTCAAGCAGTGTTTTGGCGTATCTAAGATCGTCGCCATCGTTTGCAGATAATTCCATGTGAAGTTCCTTTATGCATTTTTTCAGGATACAGCTGATGGCCCTTTTTTTGATCCCCTATTGAGAAACGTAGCTATATCACTGATGATGACGGTCGGGTCCTTTTTTTCCCTGACGGCCCCTTTAAAATGCAAGACCTGCCCGTTGCCGGCGTATATCCCGTGATGGGAATAGAACTGCCTCCTGCGTTTCACATAAATATGATCCCCGGCAATCAGCTCTTTTTGCCTTAACCCCATAGCCGTAATCCTTTTTAATTCCATCAATTTGCGGTGAAATATAATGTTTCCAATGGCGAAAATCAAACGGCAAAATTGATGCATAAACAATTGAGGCTCCCGGGTACACTATATGTAGTATAATTGATTTGACAATTCTCTATATATTGTTATATGATAAATAAAATCGAATGGCTGCAGCAATTCTTTAATACAATCAATTAAAAAATTGATAACGAGGACCCAAAAAATCTTATGAGCTACGTTTCCTGCCCCAAAACCAAAGCAAACAATAAAAAACACATCGCCGTTTGTAAGCAATGTTCGCATCGCAAACTGTGCTCGTCATACCTTAATTATCGTCAACCGGAATTGCCCTTGAAAAGGTAAAGGGGGTCATGATGACCGATGAGATGCTAGCCGAAGCGGAAGAAAAGCTCTTCAATGATCTTCGCGATGAGCCCTGCATCGTCTGTGGGGATCCTTACATGTATGTCCTGGGCAGTTACACACCGGAAGAGCCAGCAGGTGTCTCGAAACCGGAAAACAAAGCGCCAGTTCTTTACTATACGCTGTGCCAGAACTGCTTTAACAACGGCCGTATACCCACCGCCCGCATAGAGGCCGTATACCGCTCTAAATTCGGCAAGGTCGCCGCCTGAAAAACGAAATACTGTTTTCACAATCTAAAACTGAAAACAGAAACCCCGCTTCTCGTCCTAAGAAACGGGGTTTGTTGTCTTTTAAGCGATGTGCCTGCGCGATCATTATTCTCAAACGCTATCAGGCGGGTTAAGGCCTCAATCCGGTTTGATCTGCCATAAGCTCTCAATCGCCAACAGGTCAGTCACGTTCCCCATTTAAAAAACCTTACCAGCATGCGGTCCTGGATACGATCGGGTAACCAGGAGATCACTTTCTGGGCCCGTGCTTTCGGGCCCATGCGGTAGCGTGTTTTGGGCCGACGTACTGTCAGGGCCTGAAGGACCGCCCTGAAGACGACTTCCGCTGACTGAGCTGCCTTTGTGGCGTCAGCGGCATGATTTTGCACAGCATCAATCAGCGGGCCGTAAAGTTTTGTCAACTCTTCAGGAGCGCCGGCGATTGCTTCCTCTGCCTGAGATTTTGCCTTTGGCCAGATTTTGGTGTCGATAATACCGGGCTCCAGCAAAATAACCCTGATATTCCACGGCCTCAGCTCGCGGCGCAGCACATCAGAGACGGCTTCCATGGCAAATTTGGAAGCGCAATAGGGCCCCATCATAGGCGAGGCAAAAATTCCGGCGATTGATCCGATATTGATGATCCGCCCCTGGCTCTTGCGTAAAAGCGGAAGAAATGTCTGGCTCATCGCAATATGCCCGATCAGGTTAATTTCCATTTGATGGCGCAGCCGATCAATGGGCACAAACTCAAGCGGTCCACCCACAAAGATGCCGGCATTGTTGATAAGCCCGACCAGCGGTCTGGCCCCCAGGGCCCGGCGGACGGTTTCCCCTGCTGCTTTGATCTGGTTTTCATCGGCGATGTCGACCAAAACAGGCTGAAGGCGTTGCGAGGTTTTTCGGCGCAAAGATTCGCCGTCCTCAGCTTTGCGGACGCCGGCAAATACATCATACCCGTGTTTATCCAGGCCAACAGCGCAGGCTTCGCCGATGCCCGATGACGAGCCGCTGATAAATACCGCCCCTGTGTTTGACATAGTGGTCCCTCCCTTACATCACTGGTTATAACACCCATAACCGCTTTATCGTTTTAAATTCAAGACAATATTCTGCTTAATCCAGAGCGCGACATCGATTGCATCCTGCTTTAATCGGTGGGACCTCCGTAAGGGCGGGACCTCCCAACGGATAACAGCAAACGAATATCATTTACGGACTCAGGAACCCGGCGTATTTACGGTAATTCAGATACCACCTGCCGGAATTCCGCTTCGGTGA
>JAHEIW010000407.1 GCA_024639185.1 Deltaproteobacteria bacterium
TATCCGGCGGCGGCCTTGCCTTTACTTTTACGGACCGCCGGCGGTCCCAGGGCCTTGGCGATAATTGCCTGCTGTTCCAATTTGGCCAGGCTGGGAAAACCGGAAGCCGGACTGGAAGATGCTTTTCTGCCGATATACTTGAATGATTTTCGGGAAACGGTGTTCAGGCGCGACTCCACAAATTGCCATGCGCCCATATTTCGCGGCTCCTCCTGGACCCAGAACCATTTCTTGGCCTGACGATATTTTTGGAATATTTCTTTGAGCTGTGATTCCGGAAACGGATAGAATTTTTCGAGCCGCACGATGGCAACTTCTTTTTTGCCCAAATCGTTGCGGTATTGAAACAGTTCATAATAAATTTTTCCGCTGCAGACCAAAACAGTCGTTGCCTGTTTGGCGCCGGCAGGATCATCCAAAACAGGTAAAAAATGGCCGGTCGACAGGTCGTCAATGGACGATACCGCCAGCGGATGGCGCAACAGGCTTTTGGGTGTCATGACAATATGGGGCTTGCGAAAGGGGGCTATGACCTGGCGCCGCAACAAATGAAAGTATTGGGCCGGTGTGGTCGGGTTGCTCACCTGGATGTTGTCGCCGGCACACAGCTGTAAAAATCGTTCAAGCCGCGCGCTGGAATGTTCGGGGCCCATGCCTTCGTAACCATGGGGCAGTAACAACGTCAGGCCGCTGAGCCGCTGCCACTTGGTTTCGCCGCTGGCAATAAACAGATCGATGACCGACTGGGCATTATTAACGAAGTCCCCAAACTGCGCTTCCCACATCACCAGGCAGTGGGGCCGGGCCAGAGAATAACCGTACTCAAAACCGAGCACACCGGCCTCAGATAAAAGACTGTCATAAACATAAAAGCGGGCTTGATCGTCATCGATAGAATTTAACGGATGGTGACGCGTTTCACTCTGGATATCAATCAAGGTGCTATGACGCTGGCTGAAGGTGCCGCGGCCGCTATCCTGGCCGCTCAGACGCACGGCCGTGCCTTCTTTCAGCAAAGACGCAAACGCCAGCGATTCGGCATTGGCCCAATCAATACCCTGGCCCTGCTCAACCGATTCAAGCCGCTTTTTGAGCAAGCGTTGCAGTTTGGGATTGAGGTTAAATGAATCCGGAACCGTATTTAAATTTTTGGCCAGCGATATCAGGATGTCTTTATCGACACCGGTGGCAATTGACGCATCGGTATAATTGAAACTGATATCATCCCATTGTTCATAAAAACGGGATTCGGGAAACGGGCATTCACTGCCGTGAACGGTTCCATAGGCCTGGTCCAACTGGCCGTTGATTTCCGCTGATAGCCGATCGAGATCGTCCTGGCTGACGATGCCTTCGGCAATCAGCTGGTCGGCGTAAAGCTGATGCACGGAGGGTCGCTGGCGGATACGATCATACATCCCGGGTTGGGTAAAATAAGGTTCATCTCCTTCATTATGTCCATAGCGTCGGTAGCAGACCAGATCGATGACGACATCTTTGCCAAATTCGCGCCGGTAATCGGCTGCCAGCTGCATGACATGTACGACCGCCTCGGGATTTTCGCCATGTACATGAAAGATGGGTACCATGAGCATTTTAGCGATGTCTGTGGAATATCGGGTGGAGCGCGCATTTTCCGGAAGAGTGGTATAACCAATCTGATTGTTGATGATGATATGTATGGTGCCGCCGGTCTTATAGCCCTCCAATTGTGACATATTCAAGGTTTCAGCGACAATACCCTGGCCTGCGAATGCGGCATCGCCGTGCATGAGCAGCGGCATGACCTGCGCGCCGCGGCTATCGCCGATCAAATCCTGGCGGGCACGGGCAAATCCCTCCACCACCGGGTTAACCGCCTCGAGATGGCTCGGATTGTTCATCAGAAAGATGCGCAGCGGTTGATTTTTAGCGGTTTTAAAATCGGCCAGGTATCCGTTGTGGTATTTTACATCACCGGCACCGACAAGCTCTTCGGGGTTGTAACAGCTTTCAAATTCACTGAGGATATCTTCATAGGGCCGTTGGAGGATGTTGGCCTGCACATTCAACCGTCCGCGGTGCGCCATGCCGAAGATAAATTCATTTCCGCCGGATTCGGCTGTGTGCTGAATTAAAAAATCCAGACCCGCAATCAGGGCTTCTCCGCCTTCCAGAGAAAAGCGCGTCACGCCGATGTACTTTTTAGTTAAAAAATGCTCGAAAAGTGTTGC
>JAHEIW010000408.1 GCA_024639185.1 Deltaproteobacteria bacterium
TGGGTGACAATTTCAGCAGAATCTTTGGCCACCTCCTGCCAGCTTTCTTCACAAACAACCACATTGACAATCTGCTTTTTGCTTTCGTTGGGGCCGTAATAATACTCGATACCATTGACCCACTCAAATCGCTGCCTTCGATTGCCCCAGTTCATATTAAATTGATTGTCTGTCTCAAGCTCTTTAAGCCCTTCATATTCCTGCCAGACACTCTTAAGGCTTTTGTTTTGCAAAACCACCATGTAATCCCATTTATTTTTACGACACAGCTCCATGATGGGCCCATTGGGATACAGCCCGTCCAAAAGCACCATGATGGCAAGATGGCCAAATTCAGCCTTTAACCGTTTGGCCAATCGTTTAAATGCTTTCTGTTCACAGTCCTGTTTTTTTGTATCGGTATCGCCTTCTGTATAACTTAAAAATTCACTCATTAAAGGAATCGTCATCTCACCGCAAAATGCCAGGCTGGCCTCCAGCACTAACACGTAATATTGCATCTGACTGTCATCGCCTTTCTTCACTTCACGCTCCAGACATTCTTCACTCCACAAAACGTTGCGAACAACTTTTTGGCTACCATCGATGGCTATCGGGTAACGATTATCAACCAAATACCGCACAAACTTCTTGGCCCGGATCAACTTTCGCACTAAGCCGATAAGCGCACTTTCAATTTCATTGACATCAATCCTGGCCAACAACCGCATCAAGGTGTCATTGTGCGGCAAATCCTCCAATTCAGGAAACAGCAATTTCAAACTCTCCATGAACTTTGGACGGGTCATCTCACGGTTGGCTTCGCGTCTGGAGGACATTTGAAGCACAAAGGTCAGAATACCGTATATCATCAGCAGCGTATGCTTGTGTTTTATCTTCTTGGGATTTCTCGGATCCTTTATCTTCGACAGGCGCTTTAACAGCATCGGCAACTGTGCTCGAAAAACCCTAACCTGTTCAGTGGTGGCCTCCTGGCGGGCTTTCTGTTCTTCTTGCACACTGCCGTATCCACTTTTACGATTGGGTATGGCCGCCTTAATCGGCACTTTTAACCCCTGGGCTTGCTGCTTTTCGCGTAATGCTTTGGCCGCCTTCTTTCTTTGCTTTCTTAGCTGCTTTATATCTTCGCGGCCTGGCCTCCGGCTTACTTTGCTCATTTTTCCATCCTCCCTTTGAGTTGCTGTGAACACAAAAGAGAACGAAAAGCCTTTACCAGAGGCTTTACTAAAATCATCTTTGGACTCGTACGGTAACGCTTGCCCTTGCGGACAAGCCCCTCGCCGGTGGTCATCCCTAAGTATTGCCAGTTGGCCGCCTTGTAGCAGCTGCCACAGTATTGCGCCGGGTTAATAAATGTCTCCATCAAAACAGGACTGTATCCCCAGCGCTGATGCCAGTCTGCCTTCAGACGCCTGTTAACCTGCCCCAAAACGTGACTGGCAAGATTTTTGACGCTAACCCACGGAAAAATCAGAAACCGGCTGTTATTGATAACCCAAGCCAGATTGCGCAAACGATCTGGCTCCCGCCAACCAATCCACCGATCTCGAACCCCAAGGGCTTTGGCGGCCCCGGCAAACAGCAGACAGCCCAATATTCCCTGCTCAGATTCAATAAAATACCTCAGAAAATATCCGAAAGGCTGCTTGTAGCCTAAATAGTGGTAACGGCTGACATATTCATTCCACAACCCCGTCGACTCCTTGTCGACTACAACCTCAACACTTACCTGACCGATATCCTTTAGATTACCACTGATAGCTGCTCTACGATCCGTCCTGCTTGTCAAAACAATAGGTCTTTGAATTCGATTCCGTCGATATTGCTCCTGCTTGGCCGGAAGCCGTATCAAACCCTTACTCTCCAGTTTCTCCAGCAGCTTGGTGCAAGCATCCAACTTGTTGTTACCTGTAAGCGTCACCCATCCTAAGTGCTCACAGATGGTTGCGGCCAGCTCCTTACGACTCAAGCTCGGAAAAAGTCCAACCGTCTCCAAAATCTCAGAAAGCTGTTCTCGGCTAATCTCACGACCGCATTGAAAAATTGATCCCCCTTCGCTTTGTGCCATAGCGTGTCTCCTCCTTATAAATTAATCCACGCTATCCCTATCAAATCTCAATTTGGCTGTCTACCCCTATTTGCGAAAAAAAATATTTTCCTATCCGCATGATCACATGATATATCTAATATTCTCCACTCGTGCTTCAGAGTTG
>JAHEIW010000146.1 GCA_024639185.1 Deltaproteobacteria bacterium
GCCTTGAGGAAACCAGGGATATGGGCCGCTTCTCTGGGCCCGACCGTAATCTGCCAGCCCGACAGTTCTTCCTCAACATCTCCGGCAATGGCGGCGGCATACCCCGGAATGACCAGTTCCTGGTGCTTGACTTTATCCGCAATTCCGCATTTTTTAACGAACATGCCGACATCATCACCGGCAAATTTGCCAGCCGCCCAGGCCGTCATGACCGATAGCCCCTCAGAATCTTTAATCAGCAACCACGAGGGAACCCGACTGCCTTCGATTTCACCGGAAACGATAAAATAGGTCAGTGCAAAGTTGGTTGTGACCAGCACCGGTGAATTTTCATCCGGATTATTGACTTCATAAATGCCTTCGGTTACCGTCATGGGTCGCTGGGGATCGGTGTAAATATTTAAGCGTTCCAGCAGGAGGGGAAACAGACTTTCGCCGGCAAAATCCGAAAGGACCACAATGCCGCCGTATTTGGCCACAAATGTCCCGGCGATCAATGTTTCCATGTCCAGATTTGAGGCCATCTCGTTCGCAAAAATGATCGTGGGAAAACCCACCGAGCGATTCAGGTCCTTGAGCGCTGCCCGGCGAATGGCTACCTGGTCCTGATGGGCCTGTTTAATTTCACGGGATCCTGGATCCAGAACGATATCTTTAATCCCCATTGAGTCAAGTTTTTCGGTCAACGGTAGGAGACCTTCCACTGAATCGGCCCGCACCGCAACGGGCAAGTTTAGTTCCTTGGCCAGGGCACCCAGTTCATCGACATTGTTGTCGGTGGCTGCATATAGCAACGGGCGTTTAAACCCGCAGACATCAACGGCCGCCTTCATAATACCGGGGTCTTCGCTCATCAGCACCAGATTAAACTCAGATGTTTCGGCTATTTTTTTGGCTGCACTGGCAAATGCATTCTTGTCGCCATTGACATCTTTGAGTACCACCAGTTCCGGTCGAAGATTCAGACCCACTCGTTCGTATTGAAACGCATTCCAGGCCTTTAGTTTGGTTTCGAGATCCGACTCCGCAATATCGGATGTGATAGTAGCCGCCAGCAGGGTCGGATTAAAAAAGGTCTTTTCATGACGGTACTGAACCGTTTCCCCCCCCGTGGTGGCGGCACGGACACCCTTGCCGATGGGCACCGGACGAATCGGTGGTGCCGAGGCTTCCGCCAGTTGCTCCCGGGCCTCATCTGATACGTAAGGACAATTGTCCAATTCCGCTTTGCCGGAAGCCAAATTCATGGCAAATGCCAGACAGGTCGGCACACCGCATTCCTTGCAGTTGGTTTTCGGTAATAGTTTAAAAATCTGAATACCGGTTAATGCCATCTTTATCTCCTTGTGTCGTGTTACGAGTTACGTGTTGCGCGTCACGCGTCAGGGTAAATGGACACTTGTATTTTTAAGCCCGCAACACGCAACGTATTATAATCAGCCTCCGATGATCGGATCCATTTCCAGGGCCGGATGTTTTTTCTCCTGCAGGAAGGGCAAAATCTCTTCCTCGGTGATACCGACGGTTTCGTCCGCAATGCGGTCAACCAGGTCCGGCATGCCGACTTCCTCACCGCGTTTGATCAGCCGTTCGCGGATTTCATCTTTCAGGACCTTGGGCATCCATACCAGGCGTTTGATCCCGCCATCCCCCAGAATGAACTTGCCCTGGGTGATGTTGAACTTGGAGTGACCCACAAATCCCGGGGAAGAAGCGCCACCGCCCATGACACCGGCCAGGGTGGTAAACTTCATACCGCAGGGAGTCTCTCCGGTATAATCCCGACCCACCGTCATGACACCGTTACACGAAGGCAGCATGGCGGCGATACATTCGCAACAGCCGCAGGTGGTCATGGGATCATAGACCATGGAATAAAAATTGTAGTGATCCACAGCTCCGCGGGACGCTTTCTGCACAAATTCATTAACGCCTTTCCACTGGCCCAGAACCGGATCCAGGCACTCGCCCTTTTCGATCGGCTGGTTGGGGCCGGTGGGGTTGATTTCAAAAGAGGCCTTGCAGTCCATCCAGTTATAGGCCCCGCACAGACCGGTCCGTTCAGGACTGACCGTACAGACATGATTGGGGGCAAATGACTGGCACAGGGTGCAGGAGTAATAGGTTTCCACATCCTCATCGGTCATCTTCTCCACACGCTCATCGCGGGTTTTGTATTCGGCCCGGGCGCGCTTGGTCAGCTCATCCACATCCTTTTTATTGGTGTAAAGGGTAACCTGGACCTTGTCGACGATTTTTTGAAAGTCCTGGTGGAACTTGGCGTGCAGCACCGTGCCGATATCCTTAAGGGTGAAACCCTTTTCAATCGCCGCTTTGCTGACCCGGATCCAGGAAATGTCGCGCTGGCCGATATGCATGATGCCCTGAATGTAATTGATCAGGTGATGGATCTGACGCTCGATGATCGGCTCGAAATCTGTCTGAAATTCACGCCCGGCGATCTGAACATAAATGCCCAGCGGCATGGTCTCGCCCTCTTTAATTTCAGTAATTTCCGGGCCGATCACGTTGACTTTGCCGTCGTCGATTTCATTCATTTCAGCCATCTTGACCAGCTCGGTGCACTGAGTCTTACCGCCGCCCATCTGGGCGTACAGGTCCGCGCCGCGCACACGCTCGCCTTCATAGGCCGGTCCGAAGGAGCAGGGAATCTCGATCGAAGATACACTGACTTTCAGCCCGCGGACTTCAACCGATTTTTGCACCATTTCGTCATGGGGCACGTTGGCCACCACGTGCTCATAGGTACAGATCCCGGTGGGCAGGACTTCGGGGATGTCGGTGTCGGCCAGGGTCGGAAAACCCCAGTTGACACATCCGGCAGCCGCGCCGGCCCAATCGGTGCCGACTTCGCCCAGCGCATTCACAAAAGCAAAGATGCGGTTCTTGTTGTACATCAGCATGGTTTTATAGTCGCCTGGCTGCACGTTGCCAAAGGCCATGGCTGCCCGGTTGGCGAAACCCAGGGCAAAAATGGCCGACGAAATATACGGACCGAAGGGCACAATGCGCGTGTTCCAGCCGATCTGCACATCGGCTTCGAGCAACTGCTGGGCCACCGAAGTATTATTGTGACCGGCGGCCAGAAAAATATACAGACTGCGTCGCTGATATTCCTCGACAATCTCTTTGGCGATTTCAGGATCCGGCGCAGCCCCGACGATGGCGGCAAAGCCCGGTGCGGAACCGTCCACAAACTCGACCCCGCGTTTTCGAAAGACGGTATCATCGGCAGCCCCCAGCCAGATTTTCCCGGCTTCCTCATCGATATCTTCGGAATGCAGGTAAAAATCCGGTTCATTCAAGTAGCGCAAAGCCTCCCTGATCTCAAAGGCAAACAGGGTGGCCATGCCGGCATCCAGTAGCGGCCCCAGGTAAGGCAGATGGTTCATGCCCTTGATGTGCGGCGGCAACAGTTTGCGCGTCACATCCAGCACCTTTTGAATGTCTTCCAGGGTTTCGACTTTAATTCCCAACAGCGAATAAATAACCGGCAGATAATAGGCGGTGTTGGGAAATCCCACCTTGGTATCTGCGTTGAAGGTGTCCAGCGCTTTTTGATATTCGCCTTCAACCTGCGAAACAACGTTGTAGCCACCTTGAATTGCGGCAAATGCAACTAGCTTAGACATACAGTTTCCTCCTTTTCTGAGGATTTAAAATTGTTAATTATAATTGTTAGTCGCGGAATTGAGGGATTAAATCCCACGTTTCGGAAATCCCTCAATCTCTGAATTATCGTTAAGCTTCGAGCCGCTGGCGATCCGCCATGTCCATCAGGACCCGCTCGCGTGCTTTATCAATGCCGAGTTCTTTGCGTTTTTTATCGATGTGGGCGATCATTTTACGCGCCATTTCGATCGGGTCGGCCGCCAGATCCCACTTGCCGCCGTAAATTTTCTCCAGCTCTTCAAACAGATACTCTTGAAAAACCGGAGCGCCGGTGACCGGCAGATTCACCCCGAACAGGGTGTAGACACCCGAGGCCACAAAATACTGACCGATGCTGATCGCTTTTTCGCTCATCCATTCCGGCGCGGCGCCGGCAGCCGGCAGGTCCTGAATGTCATTGCCCAGTCCGCCGGCTTTGACCACCTCGGTGGCCGCCAGCAAAATCCGGCTGTTGTCCACGCAGGAGCCCAGATGCAGCACCGGTGGAATACCGACGGTTTCACATACTTCAGCCAGACCCGGCCCGCAGTATACGTGCGCGGCACCAGGGGTCAACAGACCCTCCATGGCGCAGGCGATGCCGTTACAGCCGGTGGTCAGCACGATAACATCGTTTTTAATCAGTTCTTTGACCAGCGTCAGATGCGCCTCATTGTGCCGATTGCGCGCATTGTTGCAACCAACCACGCCGGCAACTCCCCGAATGCGACCGTTGATGATATTGTCATTTAAGGTGTAATAAGAACCGCGGAAAGTGCCCCCCAGATGATATTGAATCGACTCCACGCCGAAACCCGCAACCTGGGCGGCTTTCTGCGCCGGGATCATCACGTCGGCACCACGATTTTCGAAATTGTCGATGGCCAGCTTAACGATCTTTTTGGCGTCTTCCATGGCGTGGTGCTCATCGAATTCAATGTGGGTGACATTATCCTGTTCCATGCGGGCAATCGGGTGGGTGGTGATCAATTTGGTGTGGAAACATTTGGCTACATTGGCCAGATTCTGGAATACACACTGAACATCAACCACCATGGCATCACAGGCGCCGGTCACAATGGCCAGCTCCTGCTGCAGAAAGGTGCCCGCCGGCGGTACGCCATGGCGCTGCAGGATCTCGTTGCCGGTACAGCAAATACCGCCCAGCTGGATACCTTTAGCGCCTTTGGTTTTGGCATAATCGATCATTTCCTGGGATTGGGATGCGGCCACGATCATCTCGGACAGAACCGGTTCATGCCCGTGAATAATGATATTGACCTGGTCTTCTTTCATGATGCCCAGGTTGGCTTCGGTCTGCAACGGAAAAGGCGTGCCGAACATGACATCCTGCAGATCGGTGGCCATCATGGAACCGCCCCAGCCGTCGGCCAGCGCGGCCCGCGTGCATTGTTTAACGATGTTTTTATAATCCTGATCAACACCCATATGGGTGCGGTGCATGATCTCCACGACTTCGCGGTCGATGTTGCGCGGCAGCACGCCCAGCTTCTGCCAGCGTTCATAAAGCGGCTTGGGTGCGCGTTTGAGATAATCCAGCTCGCCTTCAGGCTTGCCCCATTCGGCCATGGCTTTTTGGGCCACCTCGAGGGCAATTTCATCCAGATTGCGATCAACTTCTTCTCCGTCAACTTCAACTTTGACGTCCACCCCAAAATGAGGAGCAATCGCCAGCAATTTGTTGGGATCTTTGATTTTGTAGTCACCGGTCTCTTTGTTGGCCACCGACAAAAAGACTTCGGCCACATTGCGACCATGATCCGAATGGGCCGCGCAACCGGCAGCCACCATGCGCGCAAAATTGCGGGCCGCAATGGTGTTGGCGGTCGCACCGCAGAGCCCCTTGCGTTCGTCCTCGCCTTCGATTCCGGATTTGGGAAGCGGCAGGCGGCAGGGACCCATGGCACAGTTTTTACAGCAAGTGCCCTGGATGCCGATGTTACAGGGTTTCATGGTGACAGCGCGATCAAAAATGGTCTCAACGCCCAGTTCCTGAGCGCGCCGAATCATCTGCTGAGTGGCCTGGTCAACTGACGCCGCCACCGGGTCAGCAACTTTTTTGGCCTTTTCCGGTTTTGCTAGTTTTTTATCAATTGTTTCTGGCATATGTGGTTCCTCCCCACGATTTGAATTAGATTTAACGGCCGATATTTACTAAAAACACGATTTGCCGACGGCCGATTATCGTTAACGTTTATGGATCCAGTTCAGATTATCGATCATCTTATCGACCATCGATTTTTGAACAGCAGCCGGTGTCTTTTGGGCCGCTTCCTTATCTGCCGCAGCGCGTTTGGCAATCAGATCGGCGCGCTCTTTGGCGCGCTTCTGCCGAACCCCATCAAGCTCGGCTTCGATCTTGGCGTTTTCCTCAGCAGCCTTTTTGGCCGCCGATTCGGCCTGAGCCTTGGCTTCGGCTTCGGCTTTGGCTGCCGCTTCGGCTTCGGCCTTGACTTTGGCCTCTTCCGCTGCTTTGGCCTGTGCTTCGGCATTGGCTTTGGCTGCAGCTTCGGATTCCGCTTTGGCTTTGGCGGCCGCTTCGGCCTGTGCAGCCGTATCCACTTCAGGTGCGGCTTCGGCGGCCGCCGGCGCGGCTGCTGCCGCTACTTTTTTCTCCGGCTCAGGCGCCGCTTCCTTTTTAGGCGCCGGTGCGGCTTTCTTTTCCGGCTTTGGCGCTGCCGCCTTTTTGGCCGGGGCAGCCTTCTTTTCTTCTTCGATGGTCAGATCCGGCGCCGGTGAAAGCGCCAGCAGATCGATATCCACATCTGCCAACTGCTTTGTAACGCCGGGCACATCGGTGGCCACACCGCCGTCATAAACCAGATCGATGTAAGCCTTGACCAGCCGAATCGATTCGGGGTGGCGCATGATCAATAAATCAGATCCGCCCATCAGGTAAGCAACGGCTCCCACCGCTTCCATTAAGATGCCGCGTTTTTCAGGATCGCCCAAAGTCGGTGCTTCGTCCACAGGCTGTTTGGCCTCTTTGCATTTCCAAACTTCATTGCCCAGATTGTTGATCAGGGGCAGTTGCAGTTTGTCATCCCCCTGGGCCAGCGCCGCCATGCGGATGCGCTCCATGACCGAATAGGAATACTCCAGACCGTAACCCAGACCACCGGTGGTTGGATCGATGATCAGTTTGTCCATCGAGACCCCCAGGTTTTCCAACAGAATGTTGCACTGTTTGGCCAGGTTCACATCGATGGGTGATGAAGCAATAATCGTATGCCCGAAACCCATGGCAGCCGCGCCGATGCCTTTATGATTTTTGTCTTCCACGGGGCCCAGAATCAGGTTTTTACCCTGACATTCCTCGGCAATTTTTTTGAGCACTTCCTCGTCTTTTTCCGTATTAGCAGTGCCCCAGACGGCCAGCGGCACGTCGATGGCGTCGAGGACCTTCTTAACCGTGGCAGCGGCCTCATCGGGGCCGGCGTCATTGCCGTTGGGATCGGTGCTTTTTAACTGCAGCACGATCATATCCGCCCCGTAGTCGTCAACACATTTTTTGGCCCAGGCCGCCGGATCCGCTATAACATCCTTGAACGGGCTGATGGCAGCTTCGGGCCATTCCTCCGGTTCCATATCCCATACTTCCATGGCAATCCTGGGTTTATGGGGCATTTCGCCTTCAAAACTGTAAAACGGGTAGCAGGCGGCGCCACCGACGGTGACCGCCTTGTCTCCCTGTCCTAAAGTTATTTCCTTAATTGCACCGGAATATTTTTCTTTCGTGAATTCAAAACCCAATGTTACCTCCTTGTCTCTTTCCAACAGCTATTGAGGTGATTAATAGTAATTACTTCTCTTAACGTACCCCCATCCTCATCAGAGCAAACCCGCTCGGGTGCTCACGATTTTATCAAACCCCCTTTCATTTTTTATTTTTTTTTTAATCTACAGACGGTAGATATAGTGTCTTTTTTGCAGGTTGAAGGGAGAACATCATACCCCAAATCGGTGATTCGGATATCAACTTCCGCTCGCGGTTTTGACACGACCAACGATCCCCCCATCATAAGCTAAATGCAGAATATTGCTATTTATCTGGGGTGGGTGGCTTTGTCAAGAGCGGAGCTTCACTAAATCGAAATTTCTTAATAAATCCGATTCATTATCCGTTTTTCTGACGGGCTTCCAGGCGGGCTTTTAAAACCGGAAATTGATTGATGTCAGTGTGAGGTAAAAACAGGGCGGCGATATAATTATCCATGTAGGACGGGGTGTCGGATAATTCAAAATTGGTCATTTTTTCGGTCACCTCAACCACATCCTTGCGAATCCGGTTGGTCAAACTGCTCATGCGGGCTCCCATCAACGAGCCGTTGCCGATAAAGGTGACCTTGGCGGGATCCATTTCGGGCAGCAACCCGATCACCAT
>JAHEIW010000409.1 GCA_024639185.1 Deltaproteobacteria bacterium
GGGATGCGTTTTCTCAGCCGAAGTGGACATATCTAACCATTTTTATCGGAAGGTATAAACTCAGGCGCAGGAAGATTACCTAGCCAGTGCACCTTGTAAGACAGGCCCTTGTAGAGCGGTTTCATTTCACCCTCGCGGGCAACGCAAAAAACACCCAGGATTTTTAAAGCATCTTTGCTCAACGCTTTGCGCTCTGAAATTTCATCCAGGATGGTGGCCAGGGCAGCGATGGTTCCGCCGGTGCTGACGACATCATCAACGATAATCACGCCTCGTTTGGCCGCGCAGATAAGATTGAAGTCGCGTTCATAGACAACCAGAAATTTATCGCCGCTGGTAACGGACCCGCCTCCAACTTGAATAAACGGACGGCTGGCTCCCGCATCAATTTCCATGTGGGGCTTGCGGCGGTTGTAAGCAATCGCCATCATCGAAACATCCAATTCCTGGGCAACGATCTGGCTGAGCTGCAACGATTTTTCTACCGCCGTAAGCAAAACAACGCCTTCCAGAGAAGGAATGGTGGCCTTGATTTTATGTGCCAGAGCCTGGCCGAAAAGGCGGTTCCATTTTATCATACCGATAAGATTTAAGGAGGCGATCTTTAAAAATCCGCCATCAGCGGGAATAAGAACATACGGTAGGCGGGTGCTGAAATTGAGATCCTGGATCTCAAACAGGTATTTTTCTCCAGTTTCTAAGGGGCTGACGGGTATTTCCATAAACATCTCCTCATTTAGCCACTGGTGAAATCCCGGTTTATTTGGCCGACTGATCTAAACAGAAGGTCCGAAGATAGGTTAACTTCGGACCTTCCTTTACACGTTATTGTGCCCTGCAGCTACTTTACTCGGGAATCTTTCCGGAGACACCTTCAACCAACCATCTCATCGTTAGCAGGTCCTGATCGCTGGCTCTTTGACCGGCTTTAATTATTTCTTTGCCCGATTGATCCTTAACGGGACCTGCAAAGATCTCATCGACACCTTTTTCAAGTTTGGCTTTTTCGGCCAGAACTTTTTGCTGTACGTCACCAGGCACCGAAGCATTGAAGGGGCCCAATTTGATGCCCTGTTTTTCAAATCCCCACCACACTTCGGCTGGTTTCCAGGTTCCGTTCATGGCGCGCTTGACGGCATCCACATAATATACGCCCCAGCTCCATTCTGAGGAAACCAGAGCACATTGTGCCTGAGCGCCGACATCGATACCGTAACCAATAGAGGCTACGCCCTTGCGGCAGGCGGCGACAGCTGATTCCGGAGTATCGGCCATCTGTCGAATAAGGTCATGACCCCGGCCGGCGAGGGTTTCTGCCAAAAGGGTTTCGTTGGTGGCATCGCGCCAACTTTTGAGCCACACAATGGTGTTAAGCTTCTGGGGATCATATTTAATACCCGCTTCGGTTAAACCCTTTTTCAAGCCGATGGTAAAGGCATTAATTCCGCGGATAGGCTCCGGTATCGGCTGAGTGGCGACGGTACCCACATTTTTATATCCCATCAACCCCGCCATGTAACCGGCCAGATATTCAGACTGATACATGCGCGAAAAATAGTTGCCCATGTTCTTATCATTTTTCTTGTAACCGGAACAGTGCTCAAAAATGACATCCGGAAAATCCTTGGCCACAATTACGGTGGGATCCATGTGCTCAAAGGTGGTGGCAAAAATAATATCATATCCGGCCTTGGCATAGCCCCGCAGAACCTGTTCGGCGTTGGCTGCCAGCACCTTTTCGGTATATGAGACTTCAATCTGATCACCAAGTTCTTTCTTAAGATACTCTATTCCCTTATAATGGGCTGTGGTCCAGCCCATGTCGTCAATGGTCCAAAGCAGGGCAAAGGCCACTTTTGTTTTGGCAATGACCGGTGTCGAAAAAGCTAATCCCACGCATAGAAACAATAAAATTAACAACGTCAATTTTTTACTCATTGGAATTCCTCCTTTTAAAATTGATTTTGAATTTTGACATTCAGCGTTTTTTAAAATTTTGAATCGTATTTTAATCCATACGTGTGTGACGTCGAAAAAAATTATTAAGGTTGTCGTGATTACGACCTTGAAAGCTTGTTAGCAGGATAGTTTGAAGTAAAAATGAGAGCATCACTCCGTATTTTTGGACTGACTTGGCCCCGTCATTCCTTTTAATAGCTGATCCAATTGCCATTTCTGCTTATCGGACGCCGTCCGATTCGCTTTTACA
>JAHEIW010000410.1 GCA_024639185.1 Deltaproteobacteria bacterium
TGGGCCTTGAGCTCCATCGCCAATTTGGTGTTCGTATCTGCTTCAAGAATGCACTTCATCAGGTCTTTGCGTGAAAACCACAGTTCTCCTGCGAGGATGGCCGGTACGCCTTTGGCCAGATTCGGCAGGGGATCATCATCGAAAAAAACACCCCGAACACCCCGTTTGACCAGATCGTTTCCAAACTGCTGGCCGGCAGCCATATTAAAAATGGCAACCAATATCCCCTTTTTATCCGCGTCGAAAAGAGCCCGGATTGTCGACCATAAGCTGGTATAGTCGCTGCCCAGGCAATCCAGCAGTACCAGGTCGGTCTGCTGTCCATTGCGGTCTGCAAATGTCGCCATATCCAATTCTCTAAAGCAGGTACATGCCAGGCCCGTCTTTTCTTCCAGGTACCAGGCCATCAGCTTATTCTGGAACATCAACGGACCTACGATATGGACTCGCGTCGGCAAAGATTTATGTCGGCTGGTTGTCGGTGGTGTTGATTTTGCCAAATATTACCCTTTTAAATCAGATTTTTAACATTGAAAAATCAGATGATTTTAATTTTAAGTATATTGAATCATTATATATAATGGATATCAAATCTGGCCTTTGTTGTCAATTTGAATCGGCTTTCTCATAGCTTAACAATCAGTAATAACTATATATTTAACACTTTACCAAATTTACACTTTTGCCGGTGTATGTCGCCAGGTTCAAAGGTTCAGGGTTCTGGGTTCAGGGTTTCCGCCGTTGCCTTGCAGGCTATGGCACGGCAGGCAGGGTTCGGGGTTCTGAGTTCAACAAACTTAATTAGCCTACAGCTGTTTTCTTTCCACTAATATCTTTTCTTCTTTTGGTTTTTTAACCTTTTAACCTTTGAACGTTGAACCTTTGAACCCTGAGCACTTGAAAATCTATGCATTACTTGATAAATATTTCTAGTTATACTTTAAAATAAAAGCATCGTTAAGGGGATTTGTCTGATGACAGCCATCGAAATAAAACAGAAAATACGCGTCCACTTCTGGGACCAAATGGTGTTGATCGGATTTGGGCTGGCACTGTTCTACACGATTTTCGACTCGGTTCTGTACCTTTTTACCGAGTACGACGTCAATTTTTTACAGCGGCTGGTCGGCCCGGGGCTCAGCGAAATTTGGAGTCGCTTAACCATTTTATGCCTGTTCATCATCTTTGGTGCCCACGCCCAGTATACTGTCAACCGGCGCAAGATCACCGAACAAATGCTGCGCGAAAGCGAGGAACGCTACCGGCGGATCGTTGAAACGACCCCGGATGGATATTATGAGCTGGATATCGACGGCAATTTTACCTTTTTCAATGACTCGATGTGTGAACTTCTCGGATATTCCAGGGTGGAAATGACCGATATGAGTCATACGGCCTATCTGGATGAACAAAGCTCCCAGAACCTGTTGAACGCCATCAATCAGGTCTATCGGACACGGGATGCCGTCAAGGCGCTGGATCTCCTTTTAATCCGGCGAGACAATTCACGGCGCCATGCAGAAACCTCCATCATCGCAATAACCGATTCAAAGGGTGAGCTCACCGGATATGGCGGTTTTCTGCGGGACGTTACCGAGCGCAGAGAGGCGGAAGCACTCAAGCAGGCCAAAATGGCGGCCGAAGCGGCCAATCGCGAAAAAAGCCGCTTTTTGGCCAACATGAGCCACGAAATCCGGACCCCGCTCAATTCGATCATTGGTCTGATTGAGCTGATGCTGGAAACAGATCTGCGACCGGATCAGCGCGAAGATCTTGATGTGGTGATTTCATCTGCCTACGCGCTGCTGTCCTTGATTAACAATTTACTTGATTTTTCCAAGATCGAAGCCGACAAATTTGAATTGGAAAATGCGCCCTTTGAGCTGCGGGATTTTATGAAAGATACGCTCAGCATGATGGGCATGCGCACGCAGACAAAAGGGCTTGAGCTGGCTTATCGGGTGGCCCCGGATGTTCCCGATCGCCTGGTCGGAGACCCGGGCCGCCTGCGTCAAATTTTGCTCAACCTGATTGAAAATGCGGTAAAATTTACAGACGATGGGGAAGTCGTCGTAAATGTGGCTTCCGATCAACACACGGATAAAAAAGCACTTTTGAATTTTTCTGTTGAAGATACGGGTATTGGTATTCCCAAAGAAAAGCAAAAAGACATCTTCAGCGCCTTCAAACAGGTGGACGCCAAA
>JAHEIW010000049.1:0-24724 GCA_024639185.1 Deltaproteobacteria bacterium
ATTACCTTAAGGTGCCGGGTATTGTCAGCGATTACATGAAAAAGGTCAGCAATCTGACCGGCCGGCAATACAACCTTTTTGATTATGTCGGCGATCCAGAAGCCGACCGCATCGTTATATCAATGGGCTCCTCCTGTGAAACCATTGAGGAGGTCATCAATTATCTGCGATCCCAGGGTGAGAAGGTGGGACTGGTCAAAGTGCGCCTGTTCCGGCCGTTTTCAAGCGAACACCTGTTTGAAACTATTCCGAAAAGCGCCAAGACCATCACCGTGCTGGATCGGACCAAAGAGCCCGGTGCGCTGGGTGAGCCGCTATATATGGATGTTTGCACCGCCTATATGGAGCGCGCGCAAACGCCTAAAATCATCGGCGGCCGCTATGGTTTGGGTTCCAAGGAATTTAATCCGGCCATGGTGCTGGCGGTCTATGAGAATATGAAATCCAGCAGTCCCAAAAACCACTTTACGGTGGGAATTACTGACGATCTGACAAACACATCTCTGGAGGTGGGGGAATCGCTGGATGTGACGCCAGAAGGCACCGTTCAGTGTAAATTCTGGGGTATCGGTGCCGATGGAACCGTGGGGGCCAATAAAAGTGCCATTAAAATTATCGGTGACAATACCGATATGTACGCCCAGGCCTATTTTTCCTATGATTCAAAGAAAAGCGGCGGCGTAACCATTTCGCATTTGCGATTTGGTCATAATCCGATTCAATCTACCTACCTGATCGATATGGCGGATTATATTGCCTGCCACAAGTCCAATTATGTCGACATCTACGATGTGCTCGAAGGCATCAAAGACGGTGGAACATTTGTTCTTAATTCGCCCTGGTCGCCCGAGGAAATGGAAGCCAAATTGCCGGCTGAGATGCGCTGCTCCATCGCTGTCAAAAAGCTCAAATTTTACAATATTGATGCTGAAGCCATCGCCCGTGAGGCGGGCCTTGGCGGTCGCATCAACATGATCATGCAGACCGCCTTTTTCAAGCTGGCCAATGTGATTCCGGTGGATGACGCCATTGCCTATTTGAAAGACCAGATCAAAATGCTGTTTGAAAAAAAGAGCCAGAAGATCGTGGATATGAACTTTGCCGCTGTGGACCAGACCCTGGATAACCTGGTGGAAATCGAATATCCCGAATCGTGGGCGGATGCCACCGACAAATCGGTGGCTGGAAAGGACGAGCCGGATTTTGTCAAAAATGTGATGCGACCGATTTTGGCCCAGCAGGGCGACAAACTTCCGGTCAGCGTTTTCCAACCGGACGGCATCTTTCCGGTGGACACCTCCAAGTACGAAAAGCGGGGCGTGGCCATCAATGTGCCGGAATGGATTATGGAAAACTGCATCCAGTGTAACCAGTGTGCCATGGTCTGCCCCCATGCCAGCATCCGCCCGGTACTGCTGACCGAAGCGGAGCTGGCCAAAGCGCCGGATGGCTACGAGGCCAAAAAAGCGGTCGGCAAAGAACTGAAGGATTATTATTTCCGAATTCAGGTCGACACGCTCGATTGCATGGGTTGCGGCAACTGTGCTGATATCTGCCCGGCCAAGAAAACAGCCCTGGTCATGAAACCCCTGGAAACCCAAACACCGTTGCAGGTCCCGTTTCATGAATTCAGCGTGGAGCTGCCGGTGCGTGACGATGTGGTCGGGCGAACCACAGTCAAAGGCAGTCAATTCTGTCAGCCGTTGCTGGAGTTTTCCGGCGCCTGTGCCGGCTGCGGGGAGACACCGTACGCCAAATTGCTGACCCAACTGTATGGTGAGCGCATGGTGATCGGCAATGCCACCGGTTGCAGCTCCATCTGGGGCGGCTCGGCCCCGGCGATCCCCTATTGTGTCAACAAAGACGGTTTCGGTCCCACCTGGGGCAATTCTTTGTTTGAAGATCCGGCTGAGTTTACCTACGGACTGTTTTTAGGTGCCTTGCAACAACGGCAAAAAGTGGCCGATTTGGTGCAGGCGGCTATAAAGACCGATGTCAGCCAGGACATCAAAGATGCCATGCAGGGCTGGCTGGATAATTTCAAAGATGCTGCCGGATCCCGCCAATACGGCGATCAACTCAAAACTTTGCTTGGCCAGCAGAACGGGAATAAACTTCTGGCAGAAATTGCCGAACACGACCGACTGTTTACTAAAAAATCCTACTGGGTGTTTGCCGGCGACGGTGCTGCTTATGATATTGGCTTCGGCGGGATCGATCATGTGTTGGCGACCGGAGAAGACATCAATATTTTGGTGATGGATACCGAGGTATACTCCAACACCGGGGGACAATCCTCAAAGGCCACGCCCACCGGTTCGGTCGCCAAGTTTGCGGCTTCCGGCAAAAAAACACCCAAAAAGGACATGGGTCAGATGATGATGTCTTACGGTTATATCTATGTGGCCAGCGTGGCCATGGGCGCCAACAAACAACAGATGATGAAAGCCCTTCTGGAAGCTGAAAGCTATGACGGGCCTTCGATCATCCTGGCCTATTCACCCTGCATCAATCAAGGGATTCTGGCCGGTATGGGTAAAAGCCAGGAAGAAGAAAAATTGGCAGTACAATCAGGCTACTGGCCCTTGTATCGCTACAACCCGACGCTCAAGGACAAGGGCGAAAATCCGTTTATCCTCGATTCCAAAAAACCGGACGGCACCCTGCGCAAATTCCTGGAAGGTGAAATCCGCTTTTCATCTCTGAAGCGCACCTTCCCGGAAGAGGCCGATAAACTGCACGCCGAATTGGAGGAGCAATTCAACACGCGTTATGCGGATTTGGCGCTGATGGCCGATCCGACCAGCGTGTGCCCGGAGCCGCCGGCTGAAGAACCGGCAGCCGCCAAATAAATGCGCTCGCAGCGGCGATAAAAAAAACGAAAGGTGACTAACTGATAAAGCAATTGATCCGTTGAAAATTTCCGCCCCAAAGTGCACGCAGGTGTACGAGGATCTTATAAATCATTTAAGAATTTTTGCTTCGTGCCCTTCGTGAGCCTCGTGATAAAAACAAAATATGTCCAAGAAAAACACAGAGGCCGTTTGATTGCTCAAACGGCCCTTATCATTTTAATGTTAATGAAGAGAAAAGGATATGTTGATGCGCACGATCTTGATTCTATGCTTTCTTGTTCTGGCAGCAAGCCCATCAGCGGCTTATGGCGACGAGCCCATTGAAGCCCTCAAAAAAGGCGTCCGGGAGGGGCTGCAAATCTTACAGGGCCCCAAATTCAGCGATCAGGAACTAAAAGAAGCCCAGCAGCAGAAACTGCGTCTGATCTTAGAGCAACTTTTTGATTTCCATGAATTTTCCAGACGGGTGCTGGCCGCCAACTGGAAAAAATTTTCACCCACGCAAAGAGTAATCTTTGTTGAGGTATTTACTGAATTTTTAGGCAAATTTTACATGGGAAAATTACAGGAAAAATATAAAGATGAGAGATTGATATATGAAAGCCAGGAATTTAAGTCCCCTACACGGGCCCTGGTCCATATAAAAGTCGTCTGGAAAGGTCAAAAAGTCCCGGTTGATCTGTTGATGGTCAAACGCAGTGACTTATGGAAAGTATACGATATCCAGTTTATGGGAATCAGCGCGGTGCGTAACTACCGGGCCCAATTCAAGTCGCTGCTCAGCAAAGAAACGCCGGATCAGGTGATCGCGCGTATGCGAGAGAAAATCAGAAAAATAGAATCGAAAAAGAAACCGGTTGAATACCCAACTGCCCCAAAAGGTTGACTTGCAGCCGCTAAACTGAATATGATCTGCTTTAAAAGCTATTTTTTTGACATTCTGTATGATGTGCCACCAAGACGCAAAGATAAATATTAGCCTAAGATTTTACTTCGTGTCTTTGTGCCTTAGTGGCAAATCCCTGCGACCTTCATATTGACCTATCATTCAATAAGACAACTGTTATGATTGAAAAAGAAAACGTCGGTCTGAAATCAATCCTGTTTAATAGGCGCTTTTCTTTTTTGTTGATCCTGCTTTTAACCCTGATCGTTGTTGTGCCTTTTATCGGCGACTATACGGGTTTTCGTATTGTGGTCGATATGTTTGCCACCGGCGTTTTCATTGCTGCCATGTATGCCATCTCTGAGAAAAAGCACCAACTAATTTTAGCGCTTTTTTTGGTGGTGCCGGCGATTGTGACCCTGTGGATCGATTATTTCACGAGCGCTGATTGGACTTTAGCTGCTTCTGAAATTAGCGGGGTTATATTTTTTGGATTCGCCATTGTTATTATCGTCAATTATATCCGCAGGCAAAGTGACGTAACCACCGAAATTATTTTTGCCGCTGTGGTCGTCTATTTGCTGATGGCGATGTTGTGGGCAGATCTTTATCGATTGCTTGAAACCTTTAATCCCGGATCCTTTGAAATGCCGGGTGGCCAGATCCAGAACGACCGTATTCTCTTCCTATATTTCAGTCTGGTGACCATCACCACCCTGGGTTACGGGGATATGACACCGGTGACGGATCAGGCCGCCGGACTGGCATCCGTTGAGGCGATCACCGGTCAAATTTATTTGGTGGTGCTGGTGGCCTGGCTGGTGGGCATGCACGTGTCGAAACGGTCCAAATGAGGCCGGATAGCCCGGCACCCCATCATGATTTGCTGAAGTTTATTATTACGACTCATAAAAGGAATGCCTGATATGAAAGCCTGTGTGATCATTTTCCTGTTGGTCAGCTTTTTGAGTGCTTCTGTTGTGCTCGCCGATGAGTGCATCGAAGGCGATTGTGTTAACGGTTATGGGACCATGGTGTTCAACACCGGTCAAAAATTTACCGGCCATTTCAAAGACGGAATGCGCCATGGGAAAGGTGTATTTATTCTACCCGGTGGCCGAAAGCTCGAGGGAACCTGGCAGGAAAATGAAGTTGTAGAAGGCACCTATACCATGCCGGATGGCACCCGCTATGTGGGCCAATGGAAGTACCGCGAACGAAACGGCCAAGGAGATTTAACTTATCCGGATGGCCGTCACTATATCGGTGAGTTTAAAAGCGACCAGCGTCATGGCAACGGCACCATGTGGTATCCGGATGGTCGCAAGTATGTGGGCGACTATCAATTTGGCAATCGCACCGGCCAGGGCACCATGACCTATCCCGACGGGCGCAAATACAGCGGTGGATTTAAGGGTGGAGAATGGCACGGCCAGGGAACACTCATCTATCCGGACGGCAAAACGCTCAGCGGTGAATTTAAATACGGAGAGTTTGTGGGAGATCAGTAAGATCAGTATAATAAAAAGAATATTTGCCACAAAGTCTCAAAGACACAAAGCAAAGCCTTATTAAATATGTTTCTTTGCGTCTTGGTGTCTTGGTGGCGAAAATGATGCCGGGCTGCGGATTTTAGATTTCAGAGTGGGTATTGATTAAAATAAAACGGGATGATCTTGCCTGAATGTAAAGGCAGACCATCCCGTTTTTATTCATTTACTAATAACCAATAACGATTAACAAATAACCTTTGGCTATGCTGCATTTTACAAAATGCAGCATCATGGTAGCCGGTTTAACCAGTCGGCATTGGACAACCATTTCCTTTTCAATTCATCCAGCAAACCGGTGCTCTCGGCAATTCCCAGGAAATTTTCGACCCAGTTGACCAGCAACGGATCACCGGCCGGCACCCCGACACCAATGGGTTCATAGGTCAAGGTCGTTACCACAGACAATAGCCCCTGCTCCGGATAACGGTAGACAGATACTACGGCAATCGGATAATCTGCCACCATGGCATGGACTTTATCTTCGAGCACCATTTTGACAGCCTCATCATAATCTTTAGCGGTAATGAGCTGGGCTTCCGGCAGAGCGGTTTCGACAAATGCCTGACTGGTGGAGCCCTTGAGCGCAACCAGTTTGGTGTTTTTGGCGTCAATATCATCGGCTTCGTCTGCCAGGGCGATGGTCTTTTTTTTGGTCATGAACGCTTTGCCGGAGACAAAATACGGTCCCACAAAAGCCACTTTCATGTTGCGCCCGGGCGTAATGGTCATGTTGGAAATAATCATATCGATTTTACCTGCCTCTAGCGCCGGCAACAGTTCGGCAAAAGGCATCGTCTTTAGCTGGGCTTTGACCCCCATGGCCCTGGCCATGGCCCGGGCCAGATCGACTTCATAGCCCATCAGTTCGCCTTCTTTGGAGGTCATGTTCAACGGCGGCATAGTGCCCGTCATGCCCACTGTCAGCATACCGCGCTGCTGGATTCGATCGATGACGGGTGTTGCCGAAGTCGCCGAAGCATTGGCGGTGTTGCTGTTGGTCTGGGCACATCCGATTAGAAACAACAGTAATGCAATCGTAACAATCGTTAATTTTTTCAAATTCATTTTTACAGCTCTCCTTTCATTAAGTCTTATCGATTTGATAATCACTCAGTCTCAATTCTCATTTTTTTGTAAACATTGATCAACCCGCTGGTGGATCTATCATGGGTATCGATTACTTTTTCATCTGCCAGCTCGGGCAATATTCTTTTGGCCAGCTGCTTGCCGAGCTCGACCCCCCATTGATCAAAGCTAAAAATGTTCCAGATCACCCCCTGGACAAAAATCTTATGCTCATACATGGCAATTAAATTTCCCAGAACTCCGGGGGTGAGTTTTTTGAAGAGAATGGAGTTGGTGGGTCGATTGCCTTCAAACACCTTTTGCGGCCATAAATTTTGAATTTCTTTTTCGCTTTTACCGTCTTTTTTAAGTTCGGCCTTAACTTCATCCGCTGTTTTACCATTCAGCAGTGCTTCGGTCTGGGCGAAGAAATTTGACAATAAAATCTCGTGATGTTCGCCAATGGGGTTGTGGCTGATGGCCGGTGCCAAAAAATCGGCCGGAATGAGTTTAGTGCCCTGATGAATCAGCTGATAAAAGGCATGCTGGCCGTTGGTGCCCGGTTCGCCCCAGATAATCGGCCCGGTCTGATAATCGGTTTTTTGACCCTCGCGATCAACAGATTTGCCGTTGCTTTCCATATTGCCCTGTTGAAAATAGGCCGGGAATCGATGCATATGTTGATCATAGGGTAGGATGGCTTCGGTCTGGGCTCCGAAAAAATTATTGTACCAGATGCCGATCAAGGCCAGTATCACCGGGATATTTTGATCAAAAGGCGCGGATTTGAAATGCTGATCCATATCATAAGCGCCCTGTAAAAGAGCAGTGAAGTTGTCGTATCCGATATAGCAAGCAATTGATAAACCGATGGCCGACCACAGGGAATAGCGTCCGCCCACCCAGTCCCAGAATACAAACATGTTGTTCCTATCAATGCCGAATTTTTCCACCGCCGCTGTGTTGGTTGAAATGGCCACAAAATGACGGGCGACATGCTGTGGATCCTGGGCGGCTTCTAAAAACCAGTTTCTGGCGGAAAACGCATTGGTCATGGTCTCCTGGGTGGTAAAGGTTTTAGACGCAATCATAAACAGCGTGGTGGCAGGATTTAAACGATTCAGGCTTTCACTGATATGGGTACCGTCGACATTGGAAACAAAATGAACACGGAGGTCTTTTTGGGCATATGGCCGCAAGGCTTCTGTGACCATCAGTGGCCCCAGGTCAGAGCCACCGATGCCGATATTGACAATATCTGTGATTTTTTTACCGCTATATCCCAGCCATTCCCCCGACATCAGCCGGGTAGAAAAATCTTCCATTTGATGTAAAACCCGGTTGACCTCCGGCATCACATCCCGGCCGTCAACTTCAATCGGGGTGTTGTCTCTGTTGCGTAAGGCCGTGTGCAGCACAGACCGATTTTCAGTTTCATTAATTCGCTGACCGGAAAACATACTATCGATCGCATTACCCAGTTCACATTCTTCGGCCAGCGCAATCAGGCTTTTGAGTGTTTCTCTGGTAATTCTGTTTTTTGAGTAATCCACGATTATATCGTTAAAACGGATGGAAAACATTTCAAACCGCCGGGGGTCTTCGGCAAACAGATCCCGCATGTGAAGATCTTTTATCTTTTCGTAGTGTTGGCTTAATTTTTGCCAGCTTTTTGTTGTGGTTGGATTTTTTTTGGCAAGCATATCGGCATCCTCTGGACAAAGATTACTATATGGTAATGCTTCTTTTTGCTTTAACAAGTCGTCTCGGTCATCAAACAATTGCAAAACATCATTTCCATACTTATTTTTCAATGAATTGCATTGAATCTTGCATCTGTCAAACTATTAGGCAAGTCCTCCCACTATGATCATGGTTGCAAATAAGCAAAAAATTCAAATTGTCGCTGATGCAGAAGCGATGTGCAGAGCAGCAGCGGAAACACTTTTGCGACACATCGTCGAGACCTTGCAAACAAAAGATGTTTATAGCATCGCCCTTTCCGGTGGTTCGACACCGCGCGGGCTTTATGCCCTGATGGCCGATGACACTGAGTTAGGCCGTCAGATGCCATGGGAGCGTATCCATTTTTTCTGGGGTGATGAACGCCCTGTGCCACCGGACCATCCGGATAGCAACTATCGTATGGCCTATGCGGCGATGTTATCCCATGCTCCCATTCCGCCAGCCAACATCCACCGCATACGTGCTGAAAATCCCGATGCCAGCAAAACAGCAAAAGAATACGCCCGCGACATGCGCCGATTCTTTGGCATCACAAATGGCGAACTGCCGCGCTTTAACTGTGTTTTGCTGGGGATGGGTTCGGATGGTCATACGGCTTCGCTCTTTCCCGGATCCCCAGCCATTGGTGAAGAAAAGCGCCTGGTTATGGCTAATTGGGTTGAAAAATTTAATGCCTATCGCATTACGCTGACCGTGCCGGTCTTCAACAACGCCGATCTGATCCTGTTCCTGGTTAGCGGCGGCGAAAAAGCAGGGGCTCTCAAGGCGATTTTGGAGGGTGACAAAGAGCCCGATCGCTATCCCGCTAAGCTCATCCAACCGTCCGGCGGCGCATTGATTTGGTTTCTGGATCGGTTCGCAGCAAGCAGCTTGACCCGCGTTCATCAGATACGATGACCAATCGCACGCAACATAAGATTTGCGTATCAAATGATGATAAATATCTATTTTTTATTCATTCCGCATTCTTAAATTGATTAGAACCTATATCAAAAATAGTAGATCACGCTCCCCGCATGAATGCGGGATTTCACGTCTATTCTCAATACATTAAGGTGTTCAACAAAGCGCGGCGCAAAACCGATTCAAAATGCGTGTGTACGAGTATGCACATTAGTATTCGAGTATTTTGAATCGGTTTTATGCACACCTTAGTGTTTATAAAAATAGATGTGTAATCCATTTATCTTGGACAACAAAGCCCTTGGGCGTTAGATGCATTTTTGAGATAGGTTCTAGACGCTGCCTATCAGCAGCATATAGATGTCCATCACGTTGGTGCGGGTGGGCCCTGTCATAACCAGATCATCCAGCTTCTGAAAGAAACGGTAGGAATCATTGCGCCGTAGAAAATCCTTCGGGTCCATATTTTTTTGCCGTGCCCGCGCTAGGGTCGCGCCGTCGGCCATCGCCCCGGCTGCATCCGTGGGGCCATCGGTTCCATCCGTGCCGACGCTTAGCACTACGACATTTTTGGCACCATCGATTGCCATTGCCGCTGCCAGGGCAAACTCCTGGTTGCGGCCGCCACGCCCTTCACCTGAAATCGTAACGGTAGTTTCCCCTCCGGCGAGGACGCATACGGGCGGTTGCATCGGGTTGCGCGAGCTTAGAATTTCTTTGGCAATTGCCGCATAAAATGTGGCCACCTCACGGGCTTCTCCCTCTACTTTGGATGAAAGAATCAAGGGGTGATATCCGAGCTTTTGTGCTTTTTGACCGGCAGCCTGCAATGCCTGCAGATTCGTTCCCACCAAAACCTGTGAACATTTTTCAAAAGCCGCATCACCCGGTTTAGGCGTATCCGCTATCTGTCCAGCTGATCCTTTCTTGAGATGTTTGCGTACATTGGCTGCCAGTTGATCCCAGGCGCCATAGCCTTTAAGAATCTGCTCAGCATCGTGAAAGGTGCTGGAATCGGGAACTGTTGGTCCTGAGGCGATCACATCCAGATCATCGCCGACCACATCCGAAAGAATCAGACTGGTCACTGTGGCCGGGTAAGCCTTTTGTGCCAGCCGGCCGCCTTTGGCGCGGGAGAGATGTTTACGAACCGTGTTAAATTCGTGAATCGTAGCACCGCAGGCCAGCAGCAACTTGGTGGTATCTTGTTTGTCGGCCAGTGATATTTCCTCGACCGGTGCGATCAAGAGCGCTGAGCCCCCGCCTGAGATCAAACAGATGATCAGGTCACGCTCAGCCGCCGTTTCGAGCAGAGCGAGGATACTTTCGGTACCGGCTACACCCCGCGCATCGGGAACCGGGTGGCTGGCCTCGCACACCCTTATTTTCTTCAAGGGTAGGCCATGTTCATCTTTGGTAACAATGACACCAGCGGCGATTCGATTGCCCAGATGTTCTTCCATTGCTTTAGCCATAGGGGCAACCGCTTTTCCTGCGCCGACAACCAGAATGCGATCATAATCCTTGAGATCGAACTGCTGCTTGCCGATGCTCAGCACGCTGTTACTCACCGTCACATACTGATTGATGGCGGCTACTGGATCTACGGCCCGTAGCCCGGCTTTAAAAATTTGCAGGGCGTGTTTTCTCAGCTTTGTTAAATTTGAGCTCATATGAAAATCTCATTGCCTTTTTGATATCGCGGCAAGATGCCGCTCCCACTTTTTGTATTTTATTGTAGGAATGGCTTCCAGCCACGAATGAAGTATATCTTAACTTTTTTCAAGCAGCCAATCATAAAACCAATTCAGAAAATACATCCCTATAAAAAAAAAGCGCCGGAGGCGCATTTTTATGTCCTGCTTAGATCCAGAATCTCCATACGGTTGTTGCGATAAGGATGTTTTTTTGAGGGCCCTTCGGTCAGGACCACCAGGTTCCCAGCCGCCCCGACTTTCAGCAGCCAGCTGCGGGCCCATTGTTTCCAGTCATCCGGGTGATCCGATTCACAAACTGGAATGACGCCGTAGGAAAACATCAAATCCTGGCACGTTTTCTCAAAGCGGCTGAAGGCGGTAATCCAGACCGGCAGTCTAAAACGCGTTATTCCTCTGGCTGTTGCGCCGCTGCGGGTGGGTACGATAACGGTTGGTGGTGTAATACGCTCAAGGGTCGTTTCAACGCACAAGGCGATCAAATCTTCAAGCTTTGCGTCATCGTCTTGCCGGCGGGATTTAAGGTTACCCCTGATGGGATTGATGCTGCGATGCGGCTCGATGTCTGCAGCAATTCTGGCCAGCATGTTCGTAGCATGCACCGGATATTCACCCACGGCCGATTCGCCGGACAGCATGACGCAATCGGTGCCGTCCAATATGGCATTGGCCACATCGGTGGCTTCGGCCCGGGTCGGTCGGGGACTGTGAATCATGGACTCCAGCATCTGGGTGGCAGTAATAACCGGTTTGCCGACAAGATTGGCCTTTTTCATCAGCAGCTTTTGGGCAAAGGCCATTTTTTCGATGGGAATTTCAACGCCCAGATCACCCCGGGCAATCATGATGCCGTCGGCTGCATCCAGGATGTTATCGATGTGGTCGCGCGCCCCGATACGCTCGATCTTGGCGATAATAAACGGATCATGGCCTAAGTCTTTGGCAGCCCTGCGGACAGCCTTGACGTCTTCGGCAGTCTCCACAAATGACTGGCTGACGGAATCCACACCATTTTCCATTGCAAATTTGAGGCATTCATGATCGCGCTCCGTAAAAGCACTGATACCCAGGTCGATGTCCGGCAAATTGAGCCCCTTGCGGGACCGCAAGACACCGCCAACAATCACTTTGCACCGAACGTCATGGCCCTCCACATCTATAACCTCAAGCTCGACCAGCCCATCGTTTAGAAACAGTCTGTCCTTCGGTTTTACGGCTTTGGGCAATCGCGAGAAGCTCACCGATACGCGCTGCCGATTGCCGATAATGTCTGCAGTGGTCAGCGCGAAAGGATCATCAGGTTCCAGTACAATGGGCTCTTCTTCAAATTCTCCGATGCGCATCTTGGGCCCGGGCAGATCGGCCATAATGGCCACCCGTCTTTCGGTGGCTTTGGCTGCAGCCCGAATTCTTTGGATGGATTGCGCATGGCTGTCAAAATCACCGTGTGAAAAGTTAAGCCGTGCGATATTCATGCCGGCCCGGATCATTCTTTCTAAAATCTCCGGCGAATCCGAGGCCGGACCTATGGTACACACAATTTTGGTTTTATGGGCAGGGAAGGGCATGAGGGCTCCTCATATATTTTAGATTTCGGATTTCGGATTTTTGTAAGAGGCATAATCATTTCCAACCTTTGAATCCGCAATCTGAAATATGCAATCCGCAATTGATAATTACATGCCTACTTATTTTATGTAAGTTTGAGATACTCCAGTATCCCGGCCTTATACTTTTCCTGGAAGGCCTTGTCGATCTTTTGAATGGGATTGGCGCCTAAAAATTCCAATAGCTTGAACAATTTTTCTTTGCGCTCACCATCATCGGAAACGCGTTTTAGCCCGGTGATCTCATCTTCGATTTTAAAGTACTTCAATTTATCAGCCAGTGGTAATTGCCAAAACAGTAAAAAACCCCTGTCCGGAAAATCGACATTCAGCAGATTATAGCAGTACTGCATCACATTTTTTTCCAGCGTTTCACGCAGCTTAACGACTTTTTCCTTTTCCGCATCAATGTCTTCCAGTTTAAAGGGATGGCCGAACACCTCAAAGTACATCTTGATTTTGGGCTCGGTGCCTGACGGTCGCACCGTTACGCGCATACTGCTGGTGTCGGGAGTATTGTCCAGCTGGTAGACCAGCATGTTGCGGGCGGATGTGTCGGTGGGAGACAGGTGTGGCTGAGGCTCACCGTCTCTGCGATCAATTTTATGCCGAACGCTGAAGTCTCCAAAGGCATCAATCCGAGTATCGCGCAAATGATTCATGATCATCAAAATTTGCTCCATGCCCTTGGCGCCCAGCAGCCTGATTTCGGTTAAATAATTATGGCAATAGCCATAGCGGGCATAGATTTCGGCCAGGTCATCCAAAAGGGTTTTATTTTTGCCTTTCAATTCGGCAGCGTGTTCGCCCAGCCAGATGGCGGCACAGGCGGCATCTTTATCCCGGGCGTAATTGCCCATCAGGTAACCATGGCTCTCTTCGGTGCCCATCATAAAGTGATCGATTTGATTGTCGGCTTCAATTTTGTTCATGAGGTCACCGATATATTTAAATCCGACAAGCAAATCACCGATACAGCGGATGTCGTTTTCAGCAGCTATTTTTTGAATCAACGAAGTGGTGACATCGGTTTTGATGATGACATTTTCCGGGTTGAGCCGACCCCGGGCCTTGTATTTTAAAATGGCATACTGGCTCAGGATGATACCGATTTCATTGCCACTTAAAAACCGCCAGTCGCCGTTGTGTTTGAGCATTATTCCGATTCGATCCGCATCCGGGTCGGTGCTGATCAATAGGTCAGCATCGACTTCCCGGGCAAACGGCAACGAGTGGCCAAAGGACTCAACCACTTCCGGATTGGGTATGTTGAAGGTGACGTTTTCAAAAGCGCCGCTTAAATTAGACGTTGCCGGATCCAGGGTGACATCGAAATTCAGCTTTTTTAGGATGGGATAAACCGATGTTAAGCCCGTTCCATGCAAAGGAGAATAGACGATTTTTAAATTGCGCTCTGCTGAAAGCGAAACCGGGCACACGGCGGCATAATAGGCCTCATCGGCCTCAGCGCCAATGATTTCGATGAGTCCCTGTGCTTTGGCTTTCGCATATGCCAGGGTTTTGATTTCTTTCACGTTCTGGGTAACTTCATCCACCAGATTCTGATCGTCAGGCGGTATCAACTGGCCGCCGTACTGATCATAGACCTTTTTGCCGTTGTCAGTGGGTAAATTGTGGCTGGCACTGAACATATCTCCGGAGATCGCATTTAGATGGCGGATGGTAAAAGACAGCTGTGGCGTGCTGCGGGTCTCATCATATAGATACACTTTGATCTGGTTGGCGGTATAAACCTCGGCGGCAGCAATGGCCAGCATGCGGCCGTCCAAATCCTTGACGGGATTGGGAGCCGAGTCATCGTAGGTACCTTTTTGGACATATTTTCTGACATCATAAGTCAGCACAACCCCGCGATTTTTGGCTTCTTCCCCGAACATCTTAATCAAATACTGTGAATGCCCCTGGGCGGAGGCCTGGATGGTCCATGTATTGATACGGTTGGGTCCGATGCCGACCAGACCCCGGCGGCCGCCGGTGCCGAAGGGGATAACCTGGTAAAATGCATCCAGTAAAAAATTCCAGCGCTCGTTTTCAATTAGATACTGAATCTGGTGAACATAATCGCTGAACATTTGATCGCTCAGCCAGACCTCCAGCCATTTGAGGGCAGCGTCGACATACTTTTGAGAAACATCAAGGGTATTAAAGCCATCTTTTGCTTTTGCCAATAAGGCGTTTGTGTCCATTTATCTCATTCCTTTATCCATATTTTAATGAAAAATCAGCGTGCCCATGCCATCCGGAGTATTGGAGCGATGGAGCACTGGAGTATTGGTAAATACTTAACACGAATAACCATTGTTATGATATCCATCAAGGAACAAATTAAATAATCCAAAGAGCAAATTATTCCCTGAGCGCACAATTGATTTATTCATAGCGGATCTTTCAGACGAGTTCCGTGAGCCACATGTACTGATATGGGTTCAAATTAAATGACGCTGTATCGACCGTCTCACCACTGATAAGATCAGTTGATTGGCCGCTTGATACGGATGCCGAAAGCGAGACGGAAACGGGCTTAGACGAAATATTGGTGAGTGCAACGATGGTTTGATCCTGGCTGTTGCGTTTGATGCCGAACACCCTTGGATCGACATCCAGAATTTCGAAATCGGCATTGGGATGAAATGCCGGTTGTTTTTTGCGCGTTTTGATTAAATCCAGGTAGGGGAAAAAAACCCGGGCGCGAAACGAATCCGGGTTCTTTAATTCTGCAATGAGCTTTTCGACCTGGAGTTTTTCGCGGTTGATGGTGCGGGCTCGGCCGGTTTGCCGGACCCCCTCCAGCCAGTTGCGGGATCCCAGCAGGCTGTGGATATAGGTGGCCGGCACGCCTGGCAGGGCGTATTGAACGGACTGGGTGGCTAAAAATTTCTCAGCGCGGCGCGAAGTGCTGTCTCCCAGAATGGCATCCACGAAAGTAATGTTGAGTTCATAGGGGCTATCGGATCCGTCAGGATTTCGCTTGTAGGAAACCTGACCCCCATTCGATTTTACAATTCCGGCCAGGCGCTCTATTTCACCGGGTTCCAGGATGCCCTCCAGCGGGCGCACGCCAATTCCATCATGGGAAGCGGTAAAATTAAAAAACGTATTATCTTTAGATGCCAGATTCAGCCCTTTGGCCCACTCGGAAAGGATGCGGGCATCTTCGGTGACAAATGTGTGAAAAAGCAACGGCGGCAGAGTAAAATTATAAACCATCTGGGCTTCATCGTGACCGTCTCCAAAATAACTGATATTTTCATCATGTGGCACGTTGGTTTCGGTTAGAATAATCACATCCGGTGCCACCAGGTCCAGCACCGCCCGGAACAGCTTGACCATATCATGGGTTTGAGGCAGGTGAATGCAGTTGGTACCGATTTCCTTCCACAGGAAAGCGATGGCATCCAATCTTAGGATGGTGGCGCCCTGTTCGGCATAAAACAACAAGACATCGGTCATTTTTGCGAGCACATCCAGGCTTTTAAAATTAAAATCGATTTGATCGGCGCTGAATGTTGTCCATAAATGTACCGTTTTTCCGTCACTCTTTTTATACTCTGATAAAAGCGGCAAAGCTCGCGGCCGGGTAACCATGGCAAGATCGATGGCGGGATCCATTTCAATGGCGAATTCCTCAAATCCGCTTTGGCCTTTCAGGTAATTTTGAAACCACTGCCCTTTTGAGGAAAAGTGGTTGACGACATAGTCAAACATCAGCTCAAAGTCCAGGCCGATGGACGCCACCTCCTGCCAGGTGCCTAATGCTGGATCGATCTGAAAAAAGTCCATGACCGAAAAACCGTCATCCGATGAGTAGGGAAAAAAAGGCAGAAAATGAATATTGGATATGGCCCCTTCCAAGTATTGATTGGCAAATGCATGTAGCGTGGCCAGGGGGGCTTGACCCTCCTTATTCAGGGAGTCGCCATAGGTGATCAGCACCACATCT
Source organism: Deltaproteobacteria bacterium (assembly GCA_024639185.1). Taxonomy (GTDB): domain Bacteria; phylum Desulfobacterota; class Desulfobacteria; order Desulfobacterales; family JAHEIW01; genus JAHEIW01. Next base: position 16,292 of record JAHEIW010000049.1, read on the forward strand.
TCCTGGGAAAAATAGCTGTCCCCTTTACGGTTTTGAGCCGGATATTTTTCAATGATGGGCCTAATTCGATCCAGGGCAAGCGAACCGGTCTGTTCCCCGTATATTTTATCTAGCAGATTCTTTACGTTCTCCATAAGGCCTCTCCGTTTATCCCCTGCAATTTGCTTAAAATCGTTTTATCTTATTACCTGAATCATGCAGAATTAGCATGTATCCGGCGCCAGCCAGCCATGGTCAATCATATAATTTCTGAGTCCCTGATAAAGAACCGAGTATGAAAAATACTTTTTGGCCAGCTGATAATCATGATCAACCATTTCCTGACACAGTTGGGGGTTGTCCAGTACCTGCTTGGTCTGCTCCACCGCTTGATCGGTGACGTAACCGTCAATTTCGATTACCTTAAACCCCTTGGGTTTAATATCTTTGAGATAAATTGAATAGGTGTTGACCACAATCGGTTTTTTAAAATACAGCGTTTCCAAAAAAGCGTTACCAAACCCCTCAAACGTCGAAGGATAGGTGACCAGATCCGCATACGGATAAATGTCTTCCAGGGTGTAAATTTTACGGCCGTCCGGCGTGGTTCCTCTTTCTTCGTTGATGATGTCATCAACGAATATGGTATTGACCTTCATCAGTTTGGAATAATCTTTCAGACGATTCTCGTAGTCCCAGCCCTCATCTCCGGAGGCATGCGAGATCACCAGTCTGGCCTTGCGGCCCACTCGGTGAACCAATTCAATGGCATGCTCGATTCCTTTACGCTGAACCACACGGGTGGGCTGCAGAACAAAGAGCTCATCGTCCGCAATCCCCAGGGCCTGTCGCACATCGAAGGTATATTCATCCGGCGGTGGGGGCGGATTGTCAAAATCCATCACATTGTGGACCACATGGCTTGAAATGCCGGTGCGCAAACTCAACTGGTCATCCGCCACCGAGTTGATGACCACATGCTCGATGGAGGGCAACACCGGCGGAAATGCCATTCTTAAATAATCCGAGACAGCGTTGACCATAAAGCGGTCGCGTTCCCAGTAAAAATCATGATGATGCGCGATGGTGGGGATGCTGGTTTCGGCGATAAATTCCGTTATCGCAATTCCCAGGGGAATATTCAGTGGGATGGTCAGGGCGTTTTGCGGAATAATCAGATCGATGTCGAATTTTTTGACAAATTCATACAGATGGTCTTTTAGTAGGATGGCCAGTTGATAGATTCTCTTGGAGAGCGCCCGTTCGCGAGTTGTGACACCATAAACCTTGTTGTGAATCGCCTTTATTTCAGGATGGGTAAAATGGGCTTCTGCGACCCGGTAGGATCGCTCCGGCGGCCGGTCCAATTCACCGGCAAAATAATAGCTCGTCCAGCCAAACTTTTTAAATACGTCCGCCCATTTTTCAAGCTCCAGTGACACCCCATCGGTGCCGGCAATACGCGTCGAAATAAAACCGACCTTATTGACCTTGTCTCCCATCCTGGCAATCGCCATCAGCCCCTCCTTTCTGCTCTGTGATAGCCATTCTTTATCGATTATCTTTTAAAATAATTTTGAAACTGATTCTAAAACGGCGTGCTTTTTTCGATGGCAAGGCTTAAGCCGGCTCAAAAGCGGAGCGTACACGATAGTACGCGAGCATTTTGGACCGGCTTATAACGCAGCCAGCGGGCAAAGCACACCGTTTTAGTTCAGTTTCAGGCTTTTTTTGCGCTGCCGAGCACATGCTCATTCTTATATTTGATCATTTTTATCAGTTCGTCCCGCGCCGGCCCGAGGTATTTGCGCGGATCAAACTCAGCCGGGTTTTCGGCTAACACCTTGCGGATGACCGCGGTCATGGCCAGCCGACCGTCCGAATCAATATTAATTTTGCAGACCGCCGAGGCGGCCGCTTTTCTTAACTGCTCTTCAGGAATGCCGACGGCGTCTTCCATTTTGCCGCCAAAGGTGTTGATCATCTTCACATATTCGGGCTCAACGGATGAAGCCCCGTGCAGCACAATCGGAAAACCCGGGACCCGTTTTTCAATTTCTTCCAGAATATCAAATCGTAGCGGCGGGACTTCTTCTCCCGGCTTAACCTTAAATTTATGGGCACCATGGGATGTGCCGATGGAGATCGCCAAACTGTCCACCCCGGTTTTTTCAACGAAGGCTTCGACTTCTTCCGGTTTGGTATAATGTGAAACTTCATGGGAGACTTCATCTTCCACTCCGGCCAGAACCCCCAGTTCGCCCTCCACGGTGACATCACGCTCATGGGCGTATTCGACTACCTGGCGGGTGAGCGCGGCGTTCTCATCAAACGGGTGATGGGAGCCGTCGAGCATCACCGAAGAAAATCCGGAATCAATACACGCTTTGGCCAGTTCAAAGGAATTGCCATGATCCAGGTGCAGGGCGATGGGGATTTGTGCGTCCAGCGCTTTGGCCATCTGCACCGCCCCGGTGGCCATGTATGGCAGAAATGTGGCGTCGGCGTACTTGCGGGCGCTGCCGGACACCTGCAAGATCACCGGCGATCTGGATTCCACACACCCGATGATGATGCCCTGCAGCTGCTCCATATTGTTAAAATTGTAAGCCGGGATGGCATAACCGCCTGCCATGGCCTTCGCAAACATTTCCTTGGTGTTTACCAGGCCTAACTCGCTGTAGTGCTTTGTGTCCGCCATATTGCCCCCTAAAATTAATATTACGAGATAATAGGTTAACTAAGTTTTTATTGAGAAATGAGAAATTTTTTCGATGAGCTAGGCCGCACAAGGGATTTATTTCGAGGCGTACTTAGAGTACGTCGAGGAATCAAATCCCGCGGAGAACAACGCTCATCGGAAAAAGGGCCATTTCCAATGAAAACTACCGATCGGATAGTGCTGCCACGCCCGGCAACACCTTTCCCTCCATAAATTCCAGTGAAGCCCCCCCGCCGGTGGACACATGCGACACTTTGTCGGTCACACCGGCACGGTCAACGGCCGATGCGGAATCACCGCCACCGATGATCGTGGTGGCTCCATTTGCGGTTGCGTCTGCCAGGGCGTTTGCAATGGCAAATGTTCCCCTGGCGGTATCTTCAATTTCAAAAACGCCCATGGGGCCATTCCAGACGATGGTCTTAGCCGTACTGATTATAGAGCGAAATTTTTTAATCGATTGCGGTCCAATGTCCAGGCCACAGGTATCTGGGAGAATCGCATCAGTGGCAACTGTTCTGAGGGCACCGACCTGGCGGGCATCGAAATCAAACGTATCGGAAACCATGCAGTCAACCGGCAGAATGAGTTTATCGCCGCCTTTTGTCAGCAGCTCTTTGGCCAGCTGGATTTTATCTTCTTCAAGCAATGATTTACCGATTTCTTTTCCCTGGGCCTTAAAGAAGGTATAGGCCATCCCACCGCCGATGATGATGGTGTCAACCCGGGGCAGCAGGTTGGAAATAATATCAATTTTGCCGGATATTTTGGCACCGCCCAAAATGGCGGCAAAGGGTTTGTCCGGCTTTTGCAGGGCGCCGCCCAGATAGGCAATCTCTTTCATTAACAGATAACCGGCAGCACATTGATCGATATAGTGGGTGACGCCTTCAGTGGATGCATGCGCCCGGTGGGCAGTTCCAAAGGCATCATTGACATAAACATCACCGAGCGTGGCCAGTTGGGCGGCAAAATCCGGATCGTTTTCGGTCTCCTGTTGATGGTAGCGCAGATTTTCTAACAACAGGATTTCACCTTTGCCAAGGAATTCCGCAGCACTATTGACATCGGTCCCGATGCAGTCGTCGACAAATTTCGTCTTTCTACCGAGCAGGGCGTTGAGAACTGTCACGCAGGGTTCCAAAGACATTTCCGGCACCCGCTGGCCTTTGGGCCTGCCCAGATGAGACATCAAAATCAGCTTGCCGCCGTGGTTGGTGATGTAGTTGATGGTCGGCAGAGCAGCGCGGATGCGTTTGTCGTTGACGACCCGGCCGCGTTCCAACGGAACATTGAAATCTACGCGCATCAGAACGCGCTTGCCTTCAAGATCCAAATCCTCAACCGTCAGCTTGTCCATAGCTTCCCCTTTAATTTTTGATTGCGGATTGCGGAATGCAGATTGCGGATTTCTTAGATCCGCTGACGCTTTTTTCTTAATTCAGAATAGAGGTTTATCATTTCAGCACTCAAATCGATAAGAATCGTATGGCTGGTTGAAACAGATTTTAAATCCGCAATCCAAAATCTACAATCCGAAATTTAATTAAACGCGGCCAGCATGCCGATCAGATCGACCACGCGATTTGAATAGCCCCACTCATTGTCATACCAGGAAACGATGCGCGCGTAACCATCTGCCTGGGAATTTGTGGACAGGGCGTCAAAGATGCTCGAATGGCTGTTGCCGATGATATCGCTGGAGACCAGCGGCGCCTCACTATACTCGACGACAGCTTTCATTGGCCCGGCAGCGGTTTCACGGACAGCGGCATTGATCTCATCGCGGGACGCCTTTTTGCCCAGCCTGACAGCCAGGTCGACGATCGAGCCGTCCGGTACCGGAACGCGCATGGCAAGTCCATCCAGCTTACCTTTCAGCTGGGGTAAAACTTTACCTACGGCGACTGCCGCTCCGGTTGTTGTCGGAATGATATTTTCACCGGCGGCCCGGCTGCGGCGAAAATCCTTATGGGGAACGTCCGCCAGCCGCTGGTCGTTGGTGTAGGCGTGCACCGTGGTGATAAATCCTTCTTCGATGCCAAAAGTCTCATCCAGGATTTTAGCGATGGGGGCCAGGCAATTGGTGGTACAGGATGCGTTAGAAACAATGCGATGCTCCGGTTTGAGTTCGTCATCGTTGACCCCGATCACGATGGTGGCGTCGATTTCTTCTTTTGCAGGCACCGTCAGAATTACCTTTTCCGCACCGGCTGCCATATGTTTTTCGAGCGGTTCGCGATGTCGGAACACTCCGGTGGATTCAATCACAAATTGTGCGCCCAAATCCTTCCAGGGAATGTTGGCCGGATCGCGATGCTCGGTCATGACCACCCGTTGATTATCAACGGTCATGGCGTCAGCTTGAGCGGTGACCTCCTTATCAAAGATGCCCATGACGGTGTCATATTTGAGGAGGTACGCCAGCTGCTCATTGTCAAACAGGTCATTAATCGCCACGACTTCCATGTCATCGCGATCACTGATAATTCGAAATACACTCCGGCCGATGCGGCCGAAACCGTTTATGCCAACTTGAATCGCCATTATGCGGCCTCCTTGTCTATTTCAACGAACTTATTAATTAGATCAACCACCCGATGGGCGTACCCAAAGCCGTTATCGTACCAGGCCAGGGTTTTGGAAACATTTTCCTTCTGGACCATGGTGGCCATGGAATCGAAAGTGCTGGAGTAAGTGCTGCGAATAATATCGCTGGACACAATGGGATCATCCTCGTAGCTCAAAATTCCCCGCCATTTTTCCGATGCGGCCGCTGTCCGGATCACCTCGTTTATCGCTAATTCGGTCACCGGTTTTTCGTGCCAGCAGACCAAATCCACCACCGACCCGTTTGGAACCGGAACGTTCATGGAGGCGCCGGTCAACCGTCCGGCCATATCCGGAATCAGCTCGGTGACCACCTGAGCGGCATTTGTTTCTTGCGGAATGATATTTTCAGCGGCTGCGCGGCCGCGCCGTTTATCTTCGGAGGGCACATCGGCCAGGCGCTGCTGGTTGGTATAGGCATGCACGGTACTCAAAAATGCGCGCTGAATACCAAAGGCTTCGTTGAGAATTTTGACTACCGGGGCGGCACAATGGGCCGTGCAAGACCCGTTGGATACAATTTTGTGTTCCGCTCTGAGCTGATCATCGTTAACCCCCATCACCACGGTAATATCCGGCGGCGTTTTCTGGGGCACGCACAGAATCACCCGCTTGGCGCCCTGCTTCAAATGCTTCTCGAAATCTTCCCGGGTCCTATACTGGGCGGTGGCCTCAATCACCACGTCCACTCCAAGATCTCCCCAGGGCACGTCACCGGGCTCTTTTTCAGAAAGCATCGGAATCTGGCGGCCGACCACATAGAGATTATTGTCCTTGATACTGACCACATCCGGGAAGGGCCCTAAAATCGTATCAAATCGTAGCAGATACTCCAGCGCTTTGTGGTCGGCAATATCGCTGATGGCGGCGATTTTAATGTCTTCGCTCTGATACAGAATCCGAAAGAGATTTCTTCCAATTCTGCCAAAGCCCATTAAACCGATTGCTGTTGCCATACGTCACCTCCTTGTCAGGATTGTATAAAATTTCCGAATGCCCTCATTTTTTAGTGTCTGAAGACGAATCGATTTCGACGATGCTCGGTGTATAATCATCTGGCGGTTCAAAACCTAAAAGCGTCAGGCAGGTTGCCGCCAGACTGCTGATCCCCAGATCTTTGTGCTTTGAAAGCTTCATTCTGATGTTGTCATCAGGCGCATACACATAGGCAAACACCGGATTGAGTGAATGCGCCGTGCGCGGCTTGGGTTTGCCGGTTTTTTCATCATAGATGACTTCACCTGTTTTATAATCACATTCGTACATATCATCTGAATTGCCATGATCCGCCGAAACCACCAGAATACCATCGGCTTTTTTTACCGCTTTGACGATCCGGGCCAGGCATAAATCAACAGCCTCTACCGCGATCTCAACAGCCTGGGGGATACCCGTATGCCCCACCATATCGCCGTTGGCATAATTAAGGCGGATGAATTCATATTTATTGCTCTGAATAGCGTCAACGACTTTGTCGGTGATCTCAGCCGCTTTCATCCAGGGTCTTTGCTCAAATGGAACGATGTCGGACGGCACTTCGATGTAATCTTCTAATGAATCGTCAAACTTGCCGGAACGGTTACCGTTAAAAAAATAGGTCACATGACCAAATTTCTGGGTCTCACTGATAGCCAGTTGTCGAATACCGGCATTGACCAGATATTCGCCAACCGTGCGGTCGATACCAGGGGGGTTGACCAGATACTTTTTGGGAATGAGCGCATCACCGTCATATTGCATCATTCCGGCATATTTGACATTCAGTTTGGGCCCCCGGGAAAATTTGTCAAATTCATCATTTTCAAAAGCCATGCTGATCTCAATGGCTCGGTCACCGCGGAAATTATAAAAAATAACGCTGTCATTGTCTTCAATCGGGCCCAGTGGCGCCTGGCCGCGCGCAATGACAAATGGCGGCAGATCCTGATCGATAGTATCCGGGTTTTCGCGGCGCAACGTTTCGATCGCCTCCCGGGCAGAGCTGAATGCCCGTCCTTCCCCCAGGACATGGGTTTTCCAACCGCGTTCGACCATGCCCCAGTTGGCCTGGTAGCGGTCCATGGTGATTTGCATGCGGCCGCCGCCGGATGCAATCGCAAAATCAATGTCACCGTCCTTTTTGAGCGCAGTTAAAAAATTTTCGAGCCGGTCGACATAATCTAAGGCCGACGTCGGCGGTACATCGCGCCCATCCAACAGAATATGAACAGCGGCTTTTTTCACGCCCTGGTTTTTAGCCTCTGTGAGCATGGCCTCCAGATGATCGATATGACTGTGCACGTTGCCATCTGAGAACAGGCCCATAAAATGCAGTTTGGAATCATGCTGCACTACGTTGTCGATCAGTTCCTTCCAGACGTCTCCCGCAAACAGATTGCGATTCTCGATGGCTTCGTTGACCAGGCGGGCGCCCTGGGCGAAAACACGGCCGCAGCCGATGGCGTTGTGGCCGATCTCGCTGTTGCCCATATCCTCATCCGAGGGCATGCCCACGGCCGTCCCATGGGCCTTGAGTCTTGCGGCCAGGGCGTTTTCAGCCAGCCAGTCCAGTATGGGCGTGTTGGCCCGATTGACCACGTCGCCTTCAGCGCATGTACCGATACCAACTCCATCTAAAATCACCAGAACGACCGGCCCCTCAGGGCCTTTGAATTTTTTGGCCTTCTTCAATGGTTTCATAACCAACCTTCGCCTAAAATTAATTCTACAGGATACAATCAATTTTCCAAAATGCTACTTCCATCAGGCTCTTGTCAATTAAATATTTAAGATTGAATATTGTATATTTAAGGTCCGCCTTCGGCTGGAACCGGCTGGGCCGCTGAAGCGATGGCGGCTGAAAAAATCGCCAAATCCAGTGCGAGTAAATGCGAGTAAAAGTATAACGATTCCAGTTGTCCTTGTGCGCTTCATCAGGGGACTCCATCAGATTTGAAGTTCAGCGGCGGCAGCCTTTAATATCTCAGCGCATTTTTGAAGTGCTTCGGCTTCATCCTCTGAAAGCAACGGCTGAATGGTGGTTTCAATTCCCCTGGCGTTGACCACCCGGGGCAGTGAGAGGCTGACACCGCCATATCCAGTAACGTTGGAAAGACTCAGCACAGCCCCTTCATCGTCCCCAA
>JAHEIW010000049.1:24824-28112 GCA_024639185.1 Deltaproteobacteria bacterium
AGCAACGGCTGAATGGTGGTTTCAATTCCCCTGGCGTTGACCACCCGGGGCAGTGAGAGGCTGACACCGCCATATCCAGTAACGTTGGAAAGACTCAGCACAGCCCCTTCATCGTCCCCAATGGCGCTGGCAATCCTGGCGATGCCGGCGCCGATGCCGTAATAGGTGGCGCCTTTACCGTCAATGATACGATAGGCTGCATTGCGCACGCCATCATCGATTTTTGTCTTAATTTCTTGTGTTATCGGTCTGCCGATCTGGGCTGCGAATTCGGCTACCGGTACGCCGCCGACTTTGCCGGTTGACCAGGCCAGTACTTCGGAGTCGCCATGTTCGCCCAGCACATAAGCATGCACTGAATGCGGTGCGATACCGAGATGCTCGGCCAGCAGCGTCCGAAAACGGGCTGTATCGAGAATAGTGCCGGAGCCGATGACCCGTTGAGGCGGCAAGCCGGAAATGTGGGTCACCACCTGGGTCATAATATCGACCGGATTGGAGACAATCAGCAGGATGGTTTGCGGTGCGTGTTCGAGGACTCTGGGTACAACATCCTGAAAAACTTTAACATTGCGCTGCAACAGCTGCAGGCGGGTCTCGCCCGGTTTTTGCGCCACCCCGCAGGCCAGTACAACCAGATCAGCATTTTTGAGCATGAAATAATCACCGGCTGCCACCCGGATGGGTTCGCTAAATGGCGTGGCATGCAGGATATCTTCAGCTTGCGCTCTGGCCAGCTTTGTATTTAAATCGACGAGTGTGAGCTCATTGGCTTTGCCTCCGAGCGCAATGGCAAAAGCCCCTGAGCTGCCCACAAATCCACAACCCACTATTCCAACCTTCATGCGCGCATCCCCTCTGATGGATTGTATTTAGCAGACTACAATTCGCTTAGCGGGTATTTGTTCAAGAAATGTTAGGGACAAGTACTTGATTTTCACCTTAATACATAGGGGTAACATAAGCCCCGCGTTTCGTTCGTCAAGTATTCGTAGAAGGTCAAATTTTAGGGACTTCATATTGAGAATTTGGATGCAAAATTGGGTCCCAAAAAAACACGTTATCATTTTGAATCGACTCCGGCCGTGCAGGCTTCGGCCTGGTTCTTAATGGCTAACATCAACTGCTGAGTGAGGCGGTGGAGGCGTCCGGGGATAAAGATGAGCTTGCTCAGCCACAGCATAGGGCCGCGGAAGCGTTCACTGCTGGTCAGCCGCACATAGTCTTGTTTTTCTTCGAAAATAAAACTGTGTACCGCCTTGACACCAAACCGGCTCCCTTCCCAGATGACTTCTTTGCCCGGATCGCATTTGGTTATGGTAGGCATGACTTTAATCGGCAAATAATAGGGCCGCATTTGAAAGGTGAAACAGGTATTTTCAGCCATGCTGTCGCCGGAAATGATGCAGCAATTTTCAATCACCTTGTTCCAGCTGTACCAGTCTTCCATGGCGGAGAAGACACCCCAGACAACCGGCAATGGCGCGCGGATATCAATGCTCTCTTCAATGATCATTGATTTCTCCTTTAAGGCGCTGATTCAGATTCGAACCGGTTCTGGATGCACCCGATGGTTTGTTTGGCAATTTCATATTCCTCCTTAGTGGGGATCACCAGAATACGAACGCCGCTATTTTCAGATTGAATGTCAAATGCTTCTTTGCCCTTGCGATTGTTTTTTTCTGAATCCACCTCGATCCCCAGGTGTGCCATCCCGCGACAGCAACCGGCACGAATTAAGGGCGACTTTTCGCCAATTCCGGCTGTAAATACCAGCGCATCCAGCCGACCCAAAACGGCATAATAGGCACCGATGTATTTTTTAATGCGATAGCAAACCATCTCGATGGCCAGCTGTGCCCGGCGATCGCCTTCCTGGGCTTGTTTTTCAACCGCGCGCATATCATTGGCGCCGCAGATGCCTTTGAGGCCGCTGTGTTTGTTGAGCAGAGTTTCGATTTCATCTCCGGCCAGACCGGTCTTTTTTTTCAGGTAAAAGATGATGGCTGGATCGATGTCACCGCTGCGGGTTCCCATGATCAGACCCTCCAGAGGGGTCATGCCCATGGATGTGTCGATGCTTTTGCCGCCTTTGACGGCGCTGGCGCTGGCACCGTTTCCCAGGTGCAGCGTAATCAGGTTTAATCGGTCCAGTGGGCGGTCCAGCATTTTAGCAGCCTGTCTGGCAACATAGCTGTGAGACGTGCCGTGAAATCCATAGCGGCGCACCTGATGGGTTTCGTAGAAATCCTGCGGAATGGCATAACGGTAGGCCTTTTGCGGCAGTGACTGATGAAAGGCCGTATCAAATACGGCCACCTGGGGCACTTGAGGTGCGCTTTGCATGGCGACTTCAATACCCAGCAGATTGGCCGGGTTGTGCAGTGGAGCCAGGGGACTTAAACGGCGAATGGTATCGATGACCTTCGGGTTGATCAGGGTGGGGTTTCTAAATTCTTCACCGCCGTGCACCACCCGATGCCCGATAGCGGATAGTTCCCTGGGATCTGTAAGGGCACCGGATTCAGTCAGGGCGGCGCCGATGCGCTCAAATCCTGCCCGATGATCGGCAACTGCCTCGGTTTTGACGCTTTCAGCCATATCCCCCCTATCGTTGCGTGTCTGATGGATGAGCCGGCTCTGTTGTTCGCCGATTTGCTCCACCAGACCGGACGCCAGCACGGTTTTGGCGGTCATGTCAAAAAGGCGGTATTTAATCGAGGAGGATCCTGAGTTAATTACAAGTATTTTCATTGGCAAGTCCTATGTATTGCGGATTTCGGATTTCAGATTGCGGATTGTTTCGAATTTTACGATTTGTAAATTAATCTGACTTTCCTTTTCGGGCTGTATTTATGGATGACACTACGATGGATAAAATTTCGTTACATTCTCGCATCAAAGATGTGTTTGACTCTCTTTTAAAAATTTCGACGCCTTCTATTACCTCTAACCAAAATAATGTTTCGTCTGCCTCTTCTTCTACGATACCCATTTTAGCGATAAATTCGGCTTTGGATCTCTCTCTACATGCTGCTCTATAGTTGGATGCAATCGAAGTAGCTGACTTAAAAATTTGATTCTCTATTAAATATCCCTCTCGGTTTTTTGGTAGTTTTCGGCAAAGGAAAATAATTTCTTTGGCAAATTTTTTTGTTCGATCTTTCATTATCTCAGGCGTCATCGCAATACCATTTCCCATTTTAGCCCTCCCTCTTTTTTTTGGATATCAGAACTAACAATTTGTCTACGACTCACAATTTTCGCTTTTAATAAATCCGCAATCCG
>JAHEIW010000411.1 GCA_024639185.1 Deltaproteobacteria bacterium
TCATCGGTCTGGGTTAAACAGTTTAAAGCGGTTCAATAAACACCCGCAGACTGCCCCCGCAGACATCTCCGCCTTTGGTGCCTAAATCATCGGTAAGGTCAATCTTGATGATCTCAGGCTGTTGAGTGACCAGCGTGCTGCGCAAGGCCGCGCTGCGAACCTGGTTTTCACCGCACCCGCCACCCACCGTTCCATAAGCGGCACCATCTAAGCAAATAATCATCTTGGCGCCCACCTCTCTGGGGGTGGAGCCCGTTGTTTCGATGATCGTGGCCAGGCAGACCGCGATATTTTGTTGCTTTAATTCCGATATTTTTTTAAAGATTTCCAGATCCGTCATCATACAATTCCTACTGCATTTCTTAAGGTACGCGCCTGGGCCGGGCCTTTTCTACGAACACACACCAGCTCGGACACAATCGACACAGCAATCTCTTCAGGCGACTCAGCGCCAATGGGCAGGCCGATGGGCGTAAACACTTCATCCAGCCTGTCCTGCGGAAGACCCTTTTCCGCCAGCGCTTCGAGAACGATACGCACCCGCCTGCGGCTCCCGATGAGGCCGGCATAAACGGTTTTCTTGCCTATAATTTCGATTAAACAGTCCACATCGTGCTCGTGGCCCCGGGTAATAACCACGACGTATGCGGCGGGCCCAAAGCGCATACCGCGCAACGCAACAGTGAAGTCCTCGGCAATGACATTGCAGCCCGGAAAACGAGACCGGTTGGCAAAATCAGAACGGTCATCAATGACCGTGACCTGAAAACCCAGTTTTTGTGAAAATTGGGCTAATGGCAGCGCAATATGACCGGCTCCACAGATGACAAGTTGTGCATCAGCGCAAAGGATATTTAAAAATACAGAACAGCCGGATTCAACTTCGATGACGGCGCTTCTATTTTCATTCAACGCCTGCTGCGCCACGCGCTCCACGCTGGCATCCAGTTGAGCGGACCCGAGCGATCCTTCCATGGGCTTGTTTAGACGTACAATTACTTTTTGACCCGGACCCGTGTCAGATGAGTCTGATACCAGGACCGTTGCCAGGCAAAAGGTTTCTTCCTTTTCTAAAAGTTCGATAATGCGCGCATGAATTTCCATAAGCTCACCGAATGGTGTCTAACCGTTTTCATTGACCAGATACAAATATTAACCGCTATGTCGATAATAACGCACAGAGTCCGCCGAGTAAATAGCAAGCGCGGTCCAGATGAGAACAAACGTCACTATCTGGGCATTTTCAAATGGTTCGCGGAATAAAAACACGGCCAGTACAAACATACAGCTGGGCGCAACATACTGTAACAGCCCCATGGTTGACAGGTATAGCCGCCGGGCACCCAGCGTAAAAAACAGCAACGGCAAGGCGGTGACCACCGAACAGCCCATGAGCATCAAATCCAATTTCAAACTGACGCGAAAAATTGAACCCTGGCCCAGGCAATCCAGATAAAACAGGTAAACCAAAGCCGGAATGGAAAGCAGCAGGGTTTCCACGGTCAAGCCCACCAGAGAACTGACCGGAGCGACCTTGCGAATCAGGCCGTAAAGCCCGAAGGATACAGCCAGCGTTAGGGCGATCCAGGGAAACTCACCGTAAGAAAGGGTAAGGTATAAAACGCCGGCAGTGGCCAAGATCACTGCCAGAATCTGTGGTGGGCGCAGTCTTTCTTTCAGAAAAACCACCCCCAGAACGACGTTGACCAGAGGATTGATGTAATAGCCCAGGCTGGCTTGCAACAGGTGATCGGCGTTCACTGCCCAGATATACAGCAACCAGTTTCCGCTTACGATGATAGCGGTAAATAAAAGAATCAGCATGGTGCGCAGATTTTTGAAAACCAGAATAAATTCCTGCCAGCGCCGCATGATAATGATCAGGGGTACCAGCAGAAAAAACGACCAGACGATGCGGTGTAAAATAATCTCCAGGGCCGGGACCACCCGCAGCGCTTTCCAGTAGATCGGACTGATTCCCCAGATCAAAAAGGCCGAGACCGCAAAGATAACCCCCCATAAGGTATCCGTATCTGATTGCGTTGTTGGTGAATTATTTGATTTCAATTGAATCCATTTACCTGCCGGAAGTATTCATGCCCAAATTGATGTAACCGCCAATCTGCCGTGCAGGCACCATACGCTAGCACCTTACAACCGTCAATTAGGTTTTTTCAGATTTGAAAAGAGGTTTGACTTT